>NZ_JAZQIJ010000190.1:0-9222 GCF_045541095.1 Methanobrevibacter sp. | reverse complement strand
TTATATCAGACCTTTTGGTAAAGAGGTAAGACCTATTGTACAGACACCTAAAGAAAACAGATCTTTATATTAAGAGATCTATGGTGATAGGTATTCAATACCTAAATCTTTTTTTTATTTTTCTTTAATTTTTTTTCAGTTTTTTTTTGATTTTGCAGAAATGCTAGTTTTCATTGAATTTTTGTATCAGTTTTTTCTTTGAATAATGGTGATTTTTTTTCTTGTTTTTTTTGCCAAATGATATTTGATGTTTAATTTATTTTACATTTTTTGAAGATTTTCAAAACATTTATATAGTTATAATGAATATTATTAATAGGAGGAAGATATCTTCCGACAGTATATTTCCGACTAGATATTTACTAAATCAATAAGTCGATATGGTTTTCCATTTTTCCATATTATTCAACAAAATGGAGAATATACTCAAAAAAATGATGTGAGAATATGGCAGAAAAAGATAAAAAACTAGACCAAATTATTAAAACAATAGAAGCAAATGACATAAAATTTTTAAAACTGGAATTCGCTGATATTCATGGATTGCCTAAAAGCATGGCAGTGCCTCTCAAAAAGGCGGGTGACGTTGAAGACATCGTAAATGACGGATTATTGTTTGACGGATCTTCAGTAGCAGGATTAGCCTCAATCAATGACAGTGACCTTCTTGCAAAACCGGATATCAACACATTCTCCACAATTCCATGGAGGCCTGAAGTGCAGGGTACCAGCAGATTTATATGTGATATTTTCACAACTGACGGAAAACCATATGATGGAGACCCAAGAGGCGTACTTAAAAAATCATTAGAACTAGCAGAAAAAAGGGGATACCAGTTCAACATGGGTCCTGAACCGGAATTCTTTATCATCAAAAAAGATGAAAACGGAAATTACGTTCCTGCAGATGAAGCGGAATACTTCGACGTAGAACCTCTCGATCAGGGTACTGACATAAGAAGGGAAATCGTACTTGGATTGGAAAAACTCGATTTCGATGTTGAAGTAAGCCACCACGAAGTTGCAGCAGGTCAGCACGAGGTGGACTTCAAATATGCAGACGCTTTAAAAACAGCTGATGCAGTAATAACATTCAAAGAAGCTGTAAAAGCAATGGTTCATAAACTGGGATTCAAGGCAACATTCATGCCAAAACCTTTCCTGGGCATAAACGGAAGCGGAATGCACTGTAACCAGAGTCTCTTTAAGGATGGGGAAAACATATTCTACGACCCTGACGGAGAAAACCAGATTTCACAGGAAGCACGCTACTTCATCGGAGGGCTATTGGAACATGCACCGGCATTGTCATCAATTCTCTCTCCGACCGTAAACTCATACAAACGTCTCGTTCCCGGTTATGAGGCACCATGCTACATCGCATACGGTTTCAAAAACAGGTCAACATTGCTTAGGATTCCAGCATCCAGAGGACTTGGAACAAGAATCGAATGCAGGTCAGCTGACCCTTCATGTAACCCATACCTGGCATTTGCTGTGCTTCTTGAAGCAGGTCTTGACGGTATGGACAACAAAATTGATCCTGGTGAACCAACCGAAGAAAACCTCTTCGCATATTCCGAAGACGAAATAGTTGAAAAAGGCATCACAAGCCTTCCAACCAGTCTCTGGGAAGCATACCATGCACTTGAAGAGGATGAAGTCGTCAAGAATGCTCTTGGTGAAAAAGTCTTCAATCAGTTCTACAACATCAAAAGGGCCGAATGGGACGCTTACAGAATACAGGTATTTGACTATGAAAGGGATGAATACCTGAACGTATAATATTCATTTATTTGAGTATGTTGGCGGCTGCATTTCCGGCCGCCAATAAAATTTAAAGTTTAGATTTTTTTTTTTATTTGACAGGCATATTGTAGGCAAAATCAGAATTATTATTTAAGGCATATGGTAATTTATGATTATTTTTATTAAGGCATATTGTAATTAAAACCGAATCAATGGTTTATTGATTGAAATTCGTTTTATGGATATGTGTATTCGCCGATTATTTTATTTGGAGGTAAGAAAATGTGTGGAATAGCAGGTGTAATATACAAGGACAAAAAATCTCACCATGTAGGTGAGGCACTAACATCAATGCTCGAATCCCTCCAGCACAGGGGTCCGGATTCAGCAGGTTATGCATTATACGGCAGTTTGAATTTTCCGGATAACTACTATCAGTTAAACGTGGAAGTTAAAAGAAAAAGGGGTACTTTAGACAACTTAAAATCATTGCTGAATTTAATCAGTCCGATTTTTGAAGAACAGCTTGTCGAGTCTGTGGGGGACTCAGACGTGTACAAATGCAAAATCGTACTGAATGACTTTTCCCGTCTCCAGCCGTTCATCAGAGAAATCGATGAGCTTGAAAACGTTCGTGTAATCAACGGTTCACATTCATTTGAGATGATTAAAGACATTGGAAAAGTAAAGGATATTGCAGAGAGGTTTGACGTTCAAAGCAGAATGGGAACACATGGGATAGGACACACCCGTTTTGCAACAGAAAGCGGCGTTGACAGGTATCACGCACACCCGTACCAAAGCTACATCATACCTGACATCACAGTTGTGCACAACGGCCAAATCACAAACTACTGGAAAATAAGAGGTCCTCTCGAAAGGAAAGGCCACACCTTCGAGTCATTCAACGATACAGAATGCATTGTACACTATATGGCCGACAAGCTCAACCAGGGCTACAAGCTGGAAGAGGCACTTGACCAGGCAGTAATCGATCTTGACGGTCCGTTTTCAATACTGGTGGGAACACCGAACGGTATCGGAATTGCAAAAGACAAGCTCGGATTAAGGCCAGGTGTTATGGTTGAAACAGATGAAATCTTTGCCGTTGCATCAGAGGAAATGGCACTTCATGACGTTACAGATTCAGACCAAATCGAACAGATTGCTCCTGGCGAAACAAGGGCTTACACAATATAGGGGGAGTTTTTCATGAAAGATTACGTTATTGATGCAAAGGATATGGATTCAAAAGAACTGAACCGTACAATAAAAGAACAGGCCCTCTACCATGACAGGCTCATCATAGAAAACCCTGAATCAAGACACAATATCAGTGCCGGACTTTCGCAAGATGTGGAAATTCAGATAAACGGTTCTGCAGGATATTTTGTCGGAACAATGGTCAACGGACCTAAAATCCACATCAACGGAAATGCAGGATGGTTTGCCGGAGACAACATGACAAAAGGCGAGCTAGTCATTGAAGGAACAGCAGGTGACGGCGCAGGTCAGGGCATCTACGGCGGTGCAGTAATAGTGAAAGGAAGCACAGGCTCAAGAACCGGAGAAATCATGAAAGGCGGAACCGTAATAATTGGAGGAAACAGCGGGTTCATGACCGGACTTCTCATGATGGGAGGAACACTCATCGTACTTGGGGATGTAACCGATGATGTCGGTGAATCAATCATGAGAGGAACAATATACGTTCTCGGCGAAGTCAAAAGCCTGGGTAAAAATGCAGTAATGGAAAAGGCCACTCTCGATGATCAAAGGGAGTTAAAAGAGACCCTGACAAAATACGGCTTTGAGCTGACAGACGTTGAATATACAAACTTTAAAAAAATCGTTAATAGGAGCTGAAAAAAATGAGCGAACGTAAAATAGCAATGGTTGGAACACCATGTGAGATAATGGCAGCATCAAAACTCAACCACTATGCGGACAGTCCTATTGATGTTAAATTGGGTCTGTTCTGTATGGAAAACTTTTCATATAAATACTTCGGAAATCTTCTCGATGAATACGGCCTTAAAATGGATGATATTGAAAAGTTCCAGATTGAAAAAGGTTACGTTTTCCTTCTTTTAAAAACCAAGGAAACAGTAAAGATACCTTTGTCAGTGGCCAGAAGAATCATAAGGAAAAACTGCAACATCTGCGTTGAGCTTACATCAGAAACATCAGACATCTCCATAGGTTCAATCGGATCCGAAGAGGGATGGTCAACCCTGATTGTGAGAAGCAAAAAAGGTGAAAGCATTGTTGAAGGCGCAATAAAACAGCAGTTCATCGAGGCAAAAGACCTAACCGAATCACAGTTCAGGCTTTTAAACAGGCTTGCCGGAAATAAAATCAGCAAAAATCTCGACAACATTGAAGAGAGGGAATTCTTTGCAAGGCCGGTACTCTACCAGAGGGAAAAGTCAGACACCTCAATCGAAAAGGAAATTTCAGAATCCGATTTTCTTGACCTTAAATCAAACGTCATCGATGTAGGGTCATGCGTTCTTTGCGGTGCATGCGAATATGTCTGTCCTGACAATCTGATTACAATTGACGATACAAAACCCAGAATGAAAGGTCAATGCCATGAGGATTGCCACGCATGCTTTGCAGTGTGTCCGAGAACATTTATTCCTCAGGATTTAAGAAACGACAACTCTAAAGCTATCGGTGAGTATATCAAAGTCCTGTCAGTCAAATCACTCAAACACACTCAGGGTCAGGACGGATCCATCGTTACAACAATTTTGGATTATCTTTTAACCAATAAAATCGTAACCGATGCCCTCATTGTCGATAAGAAGGACCATCTTGCATGGAAACCATACGCAAAAATCACAAGCGACATAGACGAGGTCGTAAAATCCGGTGGAACAAAATATTCAGTATGCCCTGTATTCAAGCCGTTAAAAAACATTGAAGAGGAGGTGAGCTAGATGCCTTTTACAGTTGAGAGAAAATCTGAAATATGCAAACAGAGCAACGACCGGCCGGGATGCTGCTGGTATTTATGTGACAATCCTCACAAGGAATCATGTAAAAACTGTTACAGCTGCTATTCAAACTGCCCTCATGACGTATATGAAGTCATAAACGATGAACCGTATCCGATTCATCAGGAAAACTGTGTGGGATGTAAGATTTGTGAAGAGATGTGCCCGACACATGCGATATACGTAAGGCCACTTGCCGATGAGGGAAGGGGAATATGGTCCAACTCAACAATGCTTGAAATCAAACGTAAAAGCCAGACAGGTTCCTATAAAGTCCGTGGTTGCGGAATGACAAGAAAAGTTCCGACATTTGATGATTTAAGCTTATTGCCAGCACAGGTTTCAAGGCCGCCTATTGATTCATACAGGGAAACATGCAAAACTTCGGTTGTTCTTGGGAACCGTTTTGCTGAAAATCCGATTGAAATCGACACTCCGATAATGATCGGGGCGATGTCATTTGGTGCTATAAGTAAAGAGGCAAAAATAGCACTGGCAATCGGAAGCAGCAAAGTGGGAACAATCACAAACACTGGTGAGGGCGGAATGCTTCCTGAAGAAAGGCATTTTGCCGATAAATTAATTGCCCAGTATGCGTCAGGCCGTTTCGGTGTTTCAGCAAGCTATCTGAACAACGCGGAGGCTGTTGAGATAAAAATCGGTCAGGGTGCAAAGTCAGGTATGGGAGGACACCTCCTTTCCCACAAGGTAACATCAGAAGTCGCAAGGGTGCGTAACATCCCTGAAGGAACCTCAGCACTGAGTCCTGCAAGGCACATGGATATAGTCGGTCCTGAGGATTTGGGAATGAAAATCGACCAGCTCAGGGAAATCACTGACTGGAAAGTACCTATCATTGTCAAATTCGCATCCGGTAGGGTAGAGCAGGATGTAAAAATCGCCGCAAAGGCAGGTGCCGATATTATCGTTGTCGACGGTATGCAGGGAGGAACCGGTGCAGGACCTGAGGCAGTTACAGAGCATGCAGGTATTCCAACAATAGAGGCAATCGTAAAAGCAGATGACGCCTTAAAGGAAATCAACCTCAGAAGCGAAGTTAGTCTTGTTGCTGCAGGGGGAATAAGGTCAGGTTCTGACGTTGCAAAGGCCATAGCTTTAGGTGCAGATGCGGTTTATATTGCAACATCCGCACTTATATCGCTCGGATGTAAAGTCTGCCAGACCTGTTCTAAAGGAACATGTCCTAAAGGTATTGCAACACAGGAAAGGGTACTCAGAAGAAGACTTGACCCTGTAAGAAAAGGTATGCAGGTTGCAAACTATATCGAGGCTATGACTCAGGAGGTAACTGCCCTTACCCAGCAGGCCGGAAACACGGATATTGCAAACCTTGAGCGTCAGGATTTAGTTGCACTTACAATGGAAGCTTCACAGCTTACCGGAGTGCCGATGGTGAGAAGTTAAATTTATGGGAGAATTATTATGACAGCATTCGATAGAATCAAATCAGGAATTCCGGGACTTGACCAGGCTTTGGACAACATTCGTTTAGGTGACAATGTCGTTTGGAACGTCACAAACCTCAACGAGTTTTCCTACTTTGTCGAGCCTTACGTAAAACAGGCAAAAGAGGACAACAGGAACTTGATATACATGCGCTTTGCAAATCACCCTCCTCTCATTGAAATGACCGATGATGATTTCACCCTGCTTGAGGAAGAGCAGGAAAATCCCAACACTGAATTTGCAATGATCGAGCGTGACGGAATCAAGATATACAAGGTCGACCCGTACAAGCAGTTTGAAACATTCACCCTTGAGGTTCACAGAATCATTGAAAAGGAAGGCCGTGACGCATTTTATGTATTCGACTGCCTGAGCGACCTTCAGGCGGTCTGGTCAACCGATTTGATGATGGGAAACTTTTTCAGGGTAACATGTCCGTTTCTCTTCCAGCTGGATACCGTAGCATACTTCCCGATTATTCGTGGAAGGCACTCCTATGAAGCAATCGCCAAAATCCGTGAAACAACACAGCTATTTCTTAATCTCTACTCAAATTCCACCGAAGAGGTTTATGTGGCGCCGCTGAAGGTGTGGAACAGGTATTCACAGACCATGTTTTTAGGCCACAAGTTCAGCGTCAGGACAGGTTCCGTCAAGGTTTTGCAGGAAGGCCAGGAGGTCAGCAAGTACTACAAGACAATAAATGACCTCGACAAGTATCAGGGTGACCAGATTCTTGACAGCTGGGAGAGGTATATGCTTCACGTCAGAATGATGTATGAGGAAGGAAAAAACATTGACGATGAGTGCGATAAAATCTGCGAGCTCATGATGACAAAAGATGAGAAGATGCTTTCCAAAATCAGGGAATACTTCACATTTGAGGATTATACCACAATATATGACCGCCGTGTCGGAAGCGGTCTGGTCGGAGGTAAAACCTGCGGTATGCTTCTTGCAAGAAAGATAATCGAGAAAAACTGTCCCGAGCTTTACACTAACACCTTCGAGCCAGACGATTCATTCTACATAGGTTCGGACTTGTTCTACACATACATAGTGTCAAATGACCTGTGGGATCTCCGTGTAAAGCAGAGAACCGATGAGGGTTATTATGAATACGGAAGGAAACTGGAGGAAGCCCTTAAAACCGGAACCTTTTCAGACCAGATAAAACGGGAATTCATACACATTCTTGATTATTTCGGACAGAACCCCATCATTGTACGTTCAAGCAGTTTTCTTGAAGACGGATTCGGAAATGCATTCGCCGGAAAATATGAATCTGTATTCTGTGCAAACAGAGGGTCTTTGGAGGAGCGTCTTGAAGCCTTTGAGGAAGCGGTAAAGATTGTATATTCCAGTACAATGAACATTTCCGCTCTGGAATACAGAAAACTCAACGGCCTTGACGATGCCGACGAGCAGATGGGACTTCTTGTACAGAGGGTTTCTGGTTCATATTACGGAGACTATCTCTTCCCGACAGCTGCAGGTGTTGGATTTTCATACAGTCCATACTCACCTCTTCCGGACATGGACAACAGCAAGGGAATGCTCCGTCTTGTAATGGGTCTCGGTACAAAGGCCGTGGACAGAACCAAAAAGGACTATCCGAGAATCATCAATCTCGACAAGCCGGAGCTCACCATGGCGAAAGACATTAAGGAAAAGCACAGGTATTCACAGCATTATCTTGATGCCATTGACCTCAAAAACGTAAACCTCCATGACATTCCTGTCGATGAGGGGCTTGACATTATTCCGAGGTATGCCAAAAAGGTTCTTGTCGAGCATGACCGTGATGCCGAAAGGATGTTTCGTGACCGTGGACAGCGCCGTGATGTCGTATTTGTAAACTGTGAGGGAATTGTCAAGAATCAGAATTTCATCGAGGACATGAAACTGATTTTAAATACTCTCGAAACCGCTTACGACTATCCTGTCGACATTGAATATACTGTCAATTTCGGCTCAGACAATACCTACAACATCAATCTGCTTCAGTGCCGCCCCCTTCAGGTATCCACCAACAACGAGGACATTGAGATGCCTGAAGACAAGAACGTCTTTTTCCACATCAGGGAAGCTTCCATGGGAATGTCACGCAAAAACACAATCGATACGATATGCTATGTCGACCCTCACAAGTACTATGAGTATCCATATGCACAGAAAAGTTCTATTTCAAGGGTAATCAGTGACGTGAACGGATATTTGAGGGACAATGACAGGACTGCAATTCTTATCGTTCCCGGAAGAATCGGAACGTCATCTCCCGAGCTTGGAATTCCTGTTGTGTTTGCAGACATCAGCCACTTTTCAGCTATTCTTGAGGAGGCATACAGCGAGGTCGGATACATGCCTGAGCTGTCATTCGGAAGCCACATGTTCCAGGATCTTGTAGAGGCAGAAATATACTACGGAGCGCTTTTTGAAAACGAGAAAAAAATCGAGTTCAACAAGGAAATGCTTTATGAGCGTCAAAACATCCTCAAGGACATTAATCCTAATCTTAGCGATGAGATTTATGACATGGTGCAGGTAATTGACTTTGATGGTGCAAAGGCTGAACTTTATCATGACATGAACCGTGACGAGACAATGTGTATCTTCAAATAAGGTAAAAACACGTATAATGGATTTTTTTCCATTATTTTTGGGCAGGCGGGTGGGACATATGCCTTTATATTCGAATGGTCTTTTGTCATGGCCGTTTGAATAAGAATCAACGTATGACAAAATTCCGGTGATTAACGGCTCTGTTTTAGATAGGGCTGTTTTTCACTCTTTTTTTTAAGTTAAATCAAAATTTGGTTTTATCAAAAATATTGCAAGAATACCATGACCTTTTAGGTCATGGATGAATTGCACAAAAAATTACTTATCAAATGCTCTCTGAAGAACTTTAAATACCAATGAAATCTAAACTAATAAATGACAAAGTTAATCAAAACTTTTTTCAACGATAACCAAGTTTAAAAAAGCAAAACATTAACATTTT
>NZ_JAZQIJ010000189.1:0-4731 GCF_045541095.1 Methanobrevibacter sp. | reverse complement strand
AAGTTTAAAAAAGCAAAACATTAACATTTTTGTCTGAACCCATGGGACGAGGGAGATAGCCTAGGATAATATCAAATAACCAACGATATATAATAAAAAACCTAGGAATCCTCAACTTCAATAAGTTGAGGTAGTTCAAATTCAAAACCAGATTTCATCAAAAAATTTCTAATCACCAATTTTTTTTTTAAATGAGGGTCTCATTTCCATTAAGTTTATATAACTTATAAAACAGAAATAGTTGCATATCTATTTGTGATACTAAAAAATTATATTTTATATAATTTGGATTTCTGCTGTATGTAGACTTGATGCGTTACAATGCAGTTTTGATCTCTACGTTTTTTGATATAAACTCGATTTAGATAAATTTATGAATAGATTTCCAATGATTTATTAATTAAACACTTTAAAGTGTATTAAGGTGAAAAAATGAAAATACCAAAAGAAAAAAGAACATACTGTCCTCATTGTAAAAAACACACAGTGCATGAAGTTCACACTGCTAAAAAAAGGAAAGCTAGTGAATTAACCTGGGGACAAAGACAATTCAGACGTGTAACTGCTGGGTACAGAGGTTATCCAAGGCCTTTACCTGCTGGAAACAAACCAGTTAAAAAATTAGACTTAAGACTTAAATGTAAAGAATGTGGTAAATCTCACATCAAACAATCTTTCAGAACAGGAAAACCTGAATTCGTAGCTAAATAGGTGATTAACATGGTTAGTAAAGGTAGAGGAAACTTTTTAAAAGTTAAATGTTTAGATTGTGACAATGAGCAAGTAATTTTTGACCGTGCAGCATCAGACGTAAAATGTATTATCTGTGGTAAAACACTCGTAAAATCCCGTGGTGCTAAAGCTAAAATTACTGCACATATTGAAAAAGTTTTAAACTAGATTCCTAGTTTTCAACTTATTTTTTACTATTTTTTTATAATTTTTATTGATGTTGGTGAGAGTATGGTTAGAAAAAGTCAAGAATGGCCTGATGAAGGAGAACTTATTGTAGGTACAGTTTACAAAGTTCTTAATTATGGGGCTTTTGCTAAATTAGAAGAATATCAGGGCAAAGAAGCTTTTATTCATATTTCTGAAGTATCTTCCGGTTGGGTTAAAAATATCAGAGACCACGTAAGGGAAAACCAAAAAATCGTTTGCCGTGTTCTTAGAGTAAACCCTAAAAAAGGACATGTTGACGCATCCTTGAAAAGAATCCGTGAAGATCAAAGAACTAAAAAAATCCAACATTGGAAAATTGAGCAAAAAGCTGAAAAATTCTTAGAATTGGCTGCTAAATCCTTAGATAAAGATTTGGATACAGCTTATGATGAAGTGGGATATGAACTTATGGACATCTTCGGAGATGTTTATGGTGCATTTGAAACCGCTTCTGATGAAGGTGCAGAATCCCTTACTGAAGAAGGAATCCCTCAAGATTGGGCGGATGCTATTACTGAAGTAGCTAAGAAAAACATCACTCCTCCTGAAGTACACATCAGCGGATATGTTGACATTGAAACTTTTGTACCTAACGGTGTTGAAATCATCATTGCAGCACTCAAGGCTGCTGAAGACAATGGTGATGACGAAGAGGAAATCAAGGTTCAATGTGTAGGAGCACCAAGATACAGGATTACTGTAAAATCTACTGATTATTTATTAGCAGAAAAAGCACTCAAAGCTGCTGCTGATAGATGCATTGCAGTTGTTGAAGAATCTGAAGGAAATGGTTCATTTTTAAGAGAATTAGATAATTAGATTCTTATGAATATGAAAATGAATAAATGTCCTGAATGTGGTATTTATACTTTAAAAGATGCTTGCCCTAAATGCGGAGGCAAGCTTAAAGTAATTTATCCTCCGAAATTTTCAGTTGAGGATAAATACGGTAAATATAGACGTATACTAAAAAAAGAATCAATGAAGGAGTAATTGGGTATGCAAACTACAGAAATAACTGTTTTGGAAGACATTGAATTAAACAACCCTATTTTTATAGAAGCATTGCCTGGTCTTGGCCATGTGGGTAAATTAGCTGCTGATCATATGATTGATGAATTGGGAGCTGTCAAATTTGCGGAAATTTATTCTCCAACATTTCCTCCTCAAGTCATTGTCAAAGATGAGGGAATAATTGAGAATATGAGAAATGAGCTATATTACTTAAGAGATGTTGGTGAAGATAACTTGGATTTGATTATTCTTGTAGGAAATACTCAATCATTATCCCCTGAAGGTCAATATTTGACCTGTAAGGAAATTTTAGACTTTGTCAAACAGTATGACATTACCAGAATCTTCACATTGGGAGGAATGGTTACAGGTCAGGCTCCTGAAGATCCTAAAGTTTTCGGAGCAGCTACTGATGAAGCTAATGTGGAATTACTGAAAGAAGCCGACATTGAAATTAGAGCCAATGACGGTGGAATTGTCGGTGCTTCCGGTTTATTCTTAGGTTTGGGTGTTCGTCAAGGAATTTACGGTTCCTGTCTTATGGGCGAAACTCCAGGTTACTTTATTGATGCTCCAGCGGCCGAAGCTATTTTAAACAAACTGTCCGTAATTCTTAATTTTGAAATTAACATTGACAAATTAGAAGAAAGAGCTGAAGAAACCAGACAAATGATTGCCAAAGCTCAACAAATGGAACAGGATATGATTAATAAGGCTAATGCTGGAAATGCTGATGATTTAAGATATATTGGATAATTTCAATATATTTTTATTTTACTTTTTTTTATGAATGTTATAGTCGTTCCCGACGCTTCGATGATTGTCATTCCGTTAATCGAAAAGAACGGACACACCTATTTGTCACCTTCAAACTTTTCCCGATATGACAATATGGGCATCTGCGAGGGTGAGTTTAGTTTTGATAATCTGATTAACAGATATGCCTCCAGTGAACTTCCGTCAGGCATTCAGGGAAGGCTTTTTTTATTTTCACAAGTTATCCGGAAAGCCGATGCGGCAATCATCCTTGGGAGGAGGCCTAAAAATTATACTCGAATGTATAATTCGTTAAATGATTTAATTCTGTTTGGTGGAAATGCCTGCAACAATGCCCATAGCCTTGAAGTCAAAATAGTCAATGATTTGGATATTCCAACACTTAAACTCGCATTTCCGAAAAATAAAGAACAGCTTATCGCACTGATTGATAAGACAAACTCTTTTTTACAAAATCTTGACGGGGATTCCAATCCTGATGATTTGGGAGTTGATTTAAAACCTAGAAAAGATAAATTGCCCGTTTTTGATGTTAAAAGGATTTTGGATAAGTTCATATAATAAAAATTTCTAACAATTAACCATGTTGGTAAATGCTGATTTTCATGTTCACAGTTGCTTTTCAATGGCATCCTCAAAGGACATGCTGATAAAGAATATGGCTCCAAAATCCAAATTGAAAGGTTTGCAGCTTTTGGGAACAGGGGATGCTTTCCATCCGAAATGGCTTGATATCGTTGAGGAAAGCACATCATATTTGGGTGATGGAATCTATACGTCTCATGGGATGGATTTTGTATTGACATGTGAAGTTGAGGGGAAAAATAAGATTCATCATTTGATTATTATTCCGGATATGGATGCCGCAAGGGAACTGTCCGAAAAGTTGCCTTCAAAAAACAAACATCATGATGGCCGTCCGAAAACCCATCTGGGAGGGGCCGAGCTTTTAGATTTGGTTCGTGATTATGATTGTTTAATCGGTCCTGCACATGCATTCACTCCCTGGACAGGAATGTATAAGTCTTTTGAAAGCATTTATGACTGTTATGAAAAAAAGCCGGACTTTGTTGAACTTGGTCTTTCGGCAGATACATTTATGGCCGATACAATAAGTGAATTGAAGGATTTTGTTTTTTTATCAAATTCCGATGCCCACTCTCCATGGCCCCACAGGTTGGGTAGGGAGTTTAATCAAATCGAGCTTGAAGATATTTCATTTTCATCAATCAAAAAGGCAATAAAAAACAGGGATGTTAAAGCAAATTATGGTCTTATTCCGAACCTTGGAAAGTATCATATGACCGCATGCACCAAGTGCCATAAATTGGTCGATCCGTTAATTGCAAAAGAAAATAAAATGAAATGTGACTGCGGAGGTAGAATTAAAAAGGGTGTTGATTTCAGAATTTCTGAAATAGCTGATTTCAGTGAACCCAAACACCCGGATTTCAGGCCGGATTATGTCCATTTAATGCCTCTTGCCGAACTCATTTCAACGGTATATGATAAAGGCGTCACAACAAAAACAGTTCAAAACATCTGGCAAAAATTGGTTGATACTTTTGAAACTGAGATAGATGTATTAATTAACACTCCAATAGATGAAATTAAAAAAGTTGATTCTGAAGTTTCCTTAGCTATTGCTGCCTTTAGAAACGGTACTTTGGAGGTTATTCCTGGTGGTGGAGGAAAATACGGTGAAATCCTATTCAAAAAGCCTGAAAAAGAAAAAACACTAACTCTTGATAATTTTTAAAAAATTAAAATACGGACTTGGAGGGATTTGAACCCTCGATCTTAAGATTAGGAGTCTTACGCCCTTCCAGACTAGGCTACAAGCCCATAATTATGTTAATTTTCGTGAAAAATTTCTGAAAAAAAGTCGATTGTATTTAAGCGGACCCGCCGGGATTTGAACCCGGGACCTTCGGATTAGAAGTCCGACGCCCTATCCAGCTAGGCTACGGGCCCCCACATATACAACAATAATAACTT
>NZ_JAZQIJ010000188.1:0-10305 GCF_045541095.1 Methanobrevibacter sp. | reverse complement strand
ATCGATTAAAATTAAAATTAAATAAAATAGATTTTAAAATAAATTAAATATTAAAAAAAACTATTTTCAAAATTAAATAAATTATATTTGAAAATAGGCAGTATTATATATCATCAAGATATATATTATTAATTAGAGATTTAATTATCAATAATTGAATCTTGTTATTCGTATTTGAAGGGGGTAATATACATTGTCATAGTCAGTCATTAATATGTAACCCCAGACAAGACAATCCTCCTTCAAATTAATTTAAAAATAACTCATTTTAAAATTATTTATAACATTAACCAAATATATTCTACCATGACTAAATGTATCATGGTTCAGGGAACCTCATCAAATGCTGGAAAAAGTATGCTCGTGGCGGCACTATGTAGAATTTACAGGAACAGAGGATATAAGGTAGCTCCCTTCAAATCCCAGAACATGTCCTTAAACTCATACACCACAAAGGAAAACGGTGAAATCGGAATTGCACAGATGCTTCAGGCGGAAGCTGCAATGGTTGAGCCAAGCATACATATGAATCCTGTTCTTCTAAAACCCAAAGGAGACTTTACATCAAACGTTATTATCCAGGGAAAATCCATCGGAGACATGAACTTTTATGATTACCAGCACAAATACCATGATACCGCTTTTGATGCAATAAAGGAAAGTTTTAAGATATTATCCGATGAATATGACATAATCATCATTGAAGGGGCAGGTTCACCTGCAGAGATAAACATGCGTGACCAGGACATTGCAAACATGGAAATCGCACACCTTGCCGATGCGAATGTTATTCTGATAGCAGACATTGAAATGGGAGGAGTATTTGCAGCTATTGCAGGAACATATGTTCTGCTTGATGATTATGACAGATCAAGACTCAAGGCAACTGTAATCAACAAATTCAGAGGCAATCTGGATATCCTAAAACCAGGTCTTGACAGAATCGAGGAAATTACCGGCGAACCTGTTCTGGGAGTCCTTCCATATGACGAGACACTGAAGCTGCCTGAAGAGGACTCAGCATCTCTTACCACACACGTTTTTGCACAGGACAAAGACATCACAATCGGCGTTATTCGCCTTCCTAAAATAGCCAACTTTACAGACATCGACCCATTCGAATACGAAGAGGATGTTGCGCTTAAAATGATTGGTGTAAATGATGATATCGGCGAAGTTGATGCGATAATCATACCTGGAACCCGTAATTCAACGGAGGACATGTATGCACTTCATAAAAGCGGCCTTGCAGACAAGATTATCGAAAAGGCATCTGAAATTCCAGTCGTTGGAATCTGCGGAGGCCTGCAGATTTTAGGTAATGTCATTCATGACGATGACAAACGTGAATCCAAACATGGTACATTAAAAGGTCTTGGACTTTTAGATATCGAATCTGAATTTTCAAGGGCTGGAAAAATTGTAACCCAATCAACTGCAACAGTTCCTGATGATTTAGACGGCATTGCAGGTGAAATGTTTAAAAATATTGCCGGTGAGGAAGTAACCGGTTATGAAATACATGAAGGAACAACAAAGCTATTAGGCTGTGATGCTTTATTTAACATCAAAAAAGGTCAGGGAAACAATGAGGAAGGCCTTGTTGACGGTGCATTCCAGGGAAACGTGTTTGCCACATACTTCCATGGCATATTTCACAACTACAATTTCAGAAGGGAATTCTTAAACCACATCAGAGTTAAAAAAGGTCTTGAAGCAAAACATGGTGAAGATCCATACGAAACCCAAAAGGATTATTCCCTTAACAGACTTGCAGAGATTGTTGAAGATAACCTGGATATGGACATAATAGATGAGTTAATATTTGGAAAAAAAGATTAATTTTAAAATAATAAAGTTAAAATCCAAAATATTTCAAATTTAGCTGTTGTGAATATTCATTTTTGGAGGATATAGAATACATAGCTGTAATCATCACTGTTTTTTCTGAAATGATTAATTTCCTTTTTTAGTTGTTTTACAAAATCCTTTGCAGAGGAATCCGATTTAATGGAGTTCAGATTTTCCTCCAGTTTATCATAATAATCCAGCCAGCAATCTTTTGGAATGGTCACATAATCAATAAAGTCATAACCTTCTTTTTCAATCTGTATGATTTTGTTTTCAATCGAATCGACTTCGGAGTAGATGTTTTTCCAGAATTTGACACTGCTTGAAGAAGGCTTTGAAATCCATGATAAATCTGAAATTATCATAAATCCGTTAGGCTTTAAAAGTCTTTTCCAATCATTTAAAGCTTTTTTAAAACCAATTATCTCACATGATGCCTCACAAAAGACTATATCAAATTCCTCGTTTGCAAAATCAGGATCTTTCATGTCCATAACATAAGTGAAAACCCTATCATGAAGACTGTTTTCATCGATTTTTTCATCCAAAACATCAACGTAATGTCTGAACAAATCAAAGGCTTCAACGATTGAGTTTTCAAAGTAATCTGCAAGAAGAATAGTTGATGAACCGACACCACATGCAATGTCCAATATGTTCAAATTATCCTTTTTGTCAAGGCCCGTTTTTTCAATTGCGGACAATGTCACTTCACTGTTGCCCGGAGATAGCCTATTCAAACCTTTGTAAGCCTCAAAAAAATACAGCGGAACATCCATAATATTAATTTAAATAGTATCATTTAAAAATGTTAACGAACATATTAATAAATACAATTTAATTGGAGATAAAATTATGATTGTAAACGTAAAAGCAACTAACAAATGTAACGGCGAAGTAATCTCTTTCGCTTTAGAAGGTGACAAAGACACAGGTTTCACATACGAAGGAACCCACATGCAAGAAGTAGCTGACAACAAAATCAGAGAAGTTTGTAACGGTTTAATCTTATTAGGTTCCCCTCTCTACACAATCAAATCCGGTGCTACCGAATGCATTGAAAACATGACTTTCGTTACCGAGATTACAGCAGAATAATTCTGCTTTCCTTTTTTTATTTTTTGCAGATTTCTATTTAAAAAAAAGCAACAAAAAATGTTATGAAGAAATAATTCTTCACAAACAATACTTATCTTAATACAAATTTCTTCATACCAATAATACTTAAGATTATAGCCATTATATAACCTATTAATGAAATTACAGGTATATCAAATATCCTTGGTCCAAAAGAAACAATTGAAGAACCTACTATAAGTGCAGACACAAGGGCTATAATTGAAACCTTATCAGTGATGTCCACTTCAAACTTAAATTGCAATTCTTCATTGTCAATCTTATGAATAGTTCTTGTAAGAAGTCTTGGCAATGCCTGAATCATATGCCCATACAAGATTGCACTGCTTTTTTTACCTCTTAAAAACTCCTTAGGATTAACTCTTTGTTTTGCAATTTGAGTAGCTACAGGCTTGATAGATGCGAAAACATCAATTTCAGGGTCAAGATTGTGTGCAACCGCTTCAATCATTGACAGTCCTCTTGCCATGGTTACAACTTCATTAGGAAGAATGACTCCATATTCCTGCATGAGCTTAAGCAGCGCTTCCAAAACACCATCGAAACGGTTTAACTGCACGCCGAAGTATCTTCCGAACAAATCATTCATGTCCCTTCTTAATGTGCTGGTATCAATATCATAATCCAATATGTCCATATACATCAATTGGTTTATCAATCCGTCAACATCCTGGTCTACAAATAACACCATTACTTCGGAAAGTTCACGTTTGAATTTTTCGTCAAAGAATCCCATCATACCCAAATCAAGATAACACAGGACATTATCTTCTAAAATCAGGATATTACCAGGGTGAGGGTCTCCATGGAAAAACCCATCAATAAACAGTTGCTGAAGATATGAATCAAGAACGGTTTTCGCCAGTAACTTTTTGTCGAATTCATCACTTGTACTTGCATAGACATCATTTAACTTTGTACCGTCAATGAATTCCATTGTTAAGACTTTAGATGTGCAATACTTGCCGTATGTAGCGGGGATATGAACTTTAGGATTGTCTTCAAAATTCAATTCGATACGCTGCATATTCATGAATTCATTATTGTAATCTATTTCCTTGTGAATTGAACGGTCAAATTCATCCATGATTCCCGGTAAATTTATTTTTCTTAGATTAGAATTCAGCTTATCAGCGCGGTTGGCAATATATTTCAATATTCTCAAATCAAGATCAATTTTATCAGTGATTCCTTCTTTTTGTATTTTTACAGCTACCCTTTCACCGGTAATCAGCCTGGCTTCGTGAACCTGACCAATGGATGCAGTTGCCAAATGTTGCTTGGAAAAGTCCTCAAATAAATCATCGATATTGCCGTTGAGTTCACGTTCAACTATTGCTTTAACCTGTTCATATGTAATAGCGGGATTATCATCCTGCAGGTTGGCCAGTTCATTGGCTATTTTTTCACCAACAATATCAGGTCTGGTACTTAACAGCTGTCCTAACTTAATAAATGTTGTTCCCAAATCCTGAAGCATCATTCTTAATTTTACAGGAATCTCATCATCCAATAACAGGCTAGGCCTATCCTCATCATTTTTGCGAATTTTGCTTTTTGCTGTTTGACCTAAAATTTCATCAAAGCCATATTTTTTTATAGCAAGTCTGATTTCACGCAAACGTTCTTTAGTTTCTTTATCCATGATATCCCCTATTTTTTAACTTTAGCGGTTTTTTTAACAATTAAATTGCTGTATTTTGCCTGATATTTTACTTTTTTACCGACTTTGAGTTTTTTAAGTATGGTTTTTTTGATTGTTAGTTTAGCAATACCGTTTTTATTGGTCTTTGCAGAGTATGTTTTTCCATTGAATTTGAATGTGATTTTTTTACCTTTAATCAGTGTTTTGCCTTTTGTTAGCTTTGCAGTCAAAACAAGTTTTTTGGCTGACTTTTTAACAGTGACTGTTTTTAGAGTAAGTTTCAAATAATTGAACACTGATTTTGTAGCTGTTCCACCATATATGTCACGGCCGTTTGAAGCCTTGTTTGCTTCAAATGTACATTTAACTGCCTTAGCTTCATGTTTGTCTGAAGATGAAGATTTAAATCCGTAAATTGCTCCACCTTTTGTGGCACTGTTTTTTGTGAATGTGGATGACTGAATAAGATTTTTGTAGTATTCAACTTGAGAAATCCATTTTTTATCCTTATCATAATGCCCTGAGTTGGCATGGCATTTAAAATAAACCGCACCACCATATTTTGAAGCGGAGTTGCTTGTGAATTTGGAATTTGTAATGTACAAGTCCTTATTTGCAAATACTGCTCCTCCTTTTTCACCTGCCTTGTTTGAAGTGAATGTGGATGATTTTATGTCAATGTTTCCGAATGCATAAACCGCTCCACCTCCACGGCCTTTTGCAACATTGCCTGTAAATACACATTTGTTGATATTATCATTTACAAGATTTAGAGTGAGATATGATGTGAAATTTCTAAGATAATCTATATTCCCATCCCTAATTGTATCATTTACTAAACTTACAAGGTCCGCATGCAACTTAAATGAAAGACAAAATATGGCTCCTCCATCACCATCAGCTATATTTTTAGTGAATTTGGAATTTTTACAATCAAGATGGCCGATTGATGCAACAGCTCCGCCTGCATATTTGGCATGATTGTTTGTAAATTCACAGTTGTCAAGTGTCAAATTAGCATAGTTAAAGATTGCTCCACCGTAAAAATCACTGTTGGCATTTGTAAATTTGATATTTTTAAGTGTGACAACATGATTTTTAATTAACCCCAATCCAATGAGGAAAATTCTTGATTTACCTGCACCGTCAAGAGTGTGGCCGTTTCCGTCAATTGTCAAATTCTTATCGATTTCAACTCCTCTTTTGATAACTTCCCCATTATATGTATAATCCTTATCCAAAGTAATTGTGGAACCTGATTTGGCAAGGAGAATCTTTAATTGCAACTCTGTGAAGTTTCCTGTATTTTCACTTAATATATCTTCATGTGTTGATTCAATTACATCCTCATTAACCTCTTCAAGTGTTTGAACTTCCCCATCACTATTTATAAGTGTATCGTTTAAATCACTTGCAGTAATATCCGCAACGCCAAACAATAAAATAATCAAACACATGAAAAAAAATATTTTTTTAAATTTCATATTCTAACCCTTATTTTTATTGTATTTAATTATATTTTTCTTCATATATTAATTAATACAATAAATATTTAACAAAATATTTAATTAATATCAAAAATAAAAATATTTCTACCTTTTTAATATAAATGAGGGATTTAATGAAATTAAGTGGATTAGGAAATATACGCGAAATAATGGTTCGTGACTTGAAGGGTGCGTTTTCAAATCCTATTGTAATAATCGTTTTGATAGGACTGATTATATTGCCTTCCCTTTATGCACTTTTAAATATTGAGGCATGCTGGGATCCATATGGAAATACTGGAAACGTCGAGTTTGCAATTGCAAACTTGGATAAAGGAGCATCCTTTGAGGGCACCAACATAAGCATTGGTGACGAACTGGTGAAAGATTTAAAAAAGAACGATAAATTTAGATGGGTATTTGTTACTGAAGATGAACTGCGTGATGGCGTTTATAAAGGCGATTATTATGCAGGAATAATAATACCTAAAAATCTGAGTGAAAATATTATTTCAATTACGACTGATGATCCTCAACAGGCAAAGCTTGAGTATGTTGTCAATATGAAAGCTAATCCGGTTGCGGCTAAGTTGACAGATACTGGTTCAAATACCGTTTACACTTCATTGAACGCTAAAATAGTTGAAATTATTAATCTTGCTGCTTATGGTAAACTTGGCGAATTGCAGGAAGGCCTTGCTGCAGGTGCCAGTCAGTTGTCCAGTGGTGGAAGTCAACTTCAGGCAGGTGCAGCTCAGGTATCTAGCGGAGCAAGTCAAGTTGCGTCCGGTGAAAGTCAAGTACAAGACGGTTCTGCAGCAGTTAAGAATGGTGCAAGCCAAGTCCAAAAAGGAGCATCTGCTGTAGATTCAGGTGCAAGCCAAGTTAAACAGGGTTCTTCAGCAGTTAAACAAGGTTCCAGCCAGGTTCAGCAAGGAGCTGAAGAACTGGATTCAGCAGTTGATCCATCATTAATTCCTGATGGCCCTATTAAGGAGTATACTGAGGGAGTTAGTGAGCTATCAGACGGTGCAAGTCAAGTGGCAGATGGTGCAAGCCAACTCGCAGACGGTTCTGTTGAACTGGCGGAAGGTTCATCAAAACTAGCTAAAGGATCAAGTGATGTTGCTGGTGGAGCAAGTCAGTTGGCTGACGGTTCTGTTGAACTGGCAGAAGGATCACTTGCACTTGCAGCAGGTTCACAACTACTTTCAAATGCAGCTGCTCAAGCATTGTTTACAGCAGCAGGCTCTTTAGGTGCATCCGCTAACCAGCTTGGAGCACTTACCGGAATCAATGAAACAATTCTTGGAGATTATTTCTATTCCCCTATAAAACTTGACAGAAATGAAGTTTTCCCTGTACCCGACTACGGTTCACAAGTCTCTCCATTCTATCTTGTTTTATCAATGTGGGTTGGAGGATTAATTACTTGCGCATTATTAAAACCAGGAGTCAGTTACAAAACAAAATACACTCCTCTTGAAATGTATGCAGGTAAATTAGCCCTTTTCAATATAATGAGTATTCTTCAAGTATGCGTAACCATTATCGGAGCACATATTTTAGGAATATATATTGCAAATGAGTTCCTCTTCATACTGTCGGCACTGCTTGTATCGGTGGTTTTCATGACCCTGATATACTCTTTAGTTTCTGCATTGGGAGATGTTGGAAAAGCAATAGCAGTTGTCCTGTTGGTTATTCAGATTTCAGGTACCGGAGGAATCTATCCGGTAGAAATTATGGCAAACTTTTTCAATACAATGAATCCTTACCTGCCGATGACCTATGCAATAACATTAATACGCGAAGCGCAATTGGGATTAGTCTGGTCAAATTACATTCCTGCATTAATCATACTACTCGCTATAGTTGTTATAACTGTCATTGTTTCAATCATTATTAAAGAAAAAGCAGATAAGGCAACACATTACTTTGAAAAACGTTTGGAAGACAGTGGACTGTTTTAAATATTTATGGGAAATTTTTCCCACTTCTTTTTATTTTTTAGATAAACTAAGTGACAATGAAAAACTATTTTAAAATTAAAATTATTTTTGTGAAAGCTAATGCATTAACAATTATGCTTCCAATTAACTAAAGTAACATTAAAGAGCCAAAATATACTAAAAAAAGAATTTAATGCAATTAGATATTCAAAATATCAAATTTGCATCAACTAATGATACTATCCGTGTATCGTATGTTTCATTTTTATTGGGAAAGTTAACTTATACTCAGTTCCATTCCTATATTCCACCAGTTCAATCTTACCGTCCAGCTGCTTGGTTAGATTCTTGATGATTTCGCATCCCAGATTTCTGGTGATTTTCTTAGGATCTTCAATACCTACACCATTGTCCTTGAATATAAGCTGAGCAGTATAATCATCGATTCGAGCAATCTTTTTAGTGATTCTTTTATCAGGAGCGTTTTTATCAGGGAACGCATGCTTTAGGGCATTCATATTCAATTCATCAACAATCAGCAATAAAGGTGTGATGACTTCAATTGTTAAAGTTAAATCCTCATCAACTTCAGATTCAAATTCAACACCATTTTTCAAACCGATTAAAGACCTAATCTGATTATCCTGATCATGGATAAACTCGTTTAGATTGATATTTTTAAAGTCATTTGTATTGTATGTCTTTTCATGCAGAAGCGCAAGTGATGTTAAGCGTGATTGCATATGGTCAATGATTACATCTGGCTGATCACGATATACCCTTTTCTCCAGATTTAAGAAACTGTTAAGAATCTGGAGGTTGTTTTTAACCCTGTGATGGACTTCCTTTATCAATACACTCTTGTGTTCATTAGCTTCACATAATTCAATTTGCTTTTTGCGCTCATCTGTAATGTCTGCTAAAAATCCAATACTATGAGAACTGTTAGAAAATTCAAAGCGTTCAATGTAAAGTTCACAGATTTTTTGATTGCTTTCATCGCCGCCGACATTGTATCTGAATGTTTCATCAATTCTATCCAGCTCACCATTTGCCAAACGGATAATCTTTTCTCTAGATTCGTCCTTTGCAATATTTATTAATAAATCACGGGAATGAATATATGTATTTGGATCTTCCTCTATAAAATAGTAAAAACCTTCTGAAAATTCATAATGCTTAGGATTCAATGGTTCAATTAGCAATGCCAGTTTTTTACTGTTTTTAAAACCGTTTAGTAAAAAATCAACAGGTTTTGTATCAGATTTTCTTGAATATTCAGTAACATCATTCATCAAACCGTAACGGCTAATGAGATTTCCATCCTCGTCAAAATTGGAATATAAATTAATTTCAATATATTTTAATTTACCATCGTCAGTTCTGATTCTGATGATATCTTCATGATGACTGGTGTCGGTATCCATGATATTCAGGATTCTTTCAATCAATTCCTGGTCTTCAGGAATGGCCAAATCAAATACGATGTTGTAGTAATCATCACGGTCCTCTCTTGGACGGTTTATGATGTTATATATCCCCTGTGTCCAGGTATATTTTGCTCCGACTCTGCGATAACTTCCTGTCTGGGTGAAATATTCCATCATGTTGACCTTATCTTCTGAATACTGAATCTTTTCAAGTTCATCTGAAGTTCCGGTGTCTGTATTGATATGGTCTGCAAAGAAAAAAATCCTATTCATTTCATAAAGGATTTTAACAAGGGTAATTTTTGAAACCTTCTCTTTACCGTAATAAAAAACATGAATCATTTTTGTTTGTTTAGTCTCATAAACCTCATGGAGATACTCATGAAAAATTTCATAAAATACCGGCGAAATCTTGCTTAGAAGTCTGCCCCTGACATCATCCAGTTGGAGATTTGCATGATTAAGTATAAATTCTCCAGCAGATTTTATAATAAAGTCATTTCCATCATTGTGAGGTATTAAAATGTTTACATCCATTGGAATATTGTTAATTAGCTGTGGAAACGGAACATCATCAACAATGAATTCAAGAGGTGTTGGATGGTACAATTCCTTTTCATCAAGGTCGAAAATACGGAGTTCATCAATATTTTCAAGTCTCCTATAATCTTTATACACTTTCATATTCAATTACCCTTCATTTTATTGATTATTACCATATAAAATAATACTTCCAACATGAAATCCCCAAATGAAAGATGCTCCTATGAAAAGTATTATTCATTATTATTAATTATTATTTT
>NZ_JAZQIJ010000187.1:0-2037 GCF_045541095.1 Methanobrevibacter sp. | reverse complement strand
TTCCTTCACAGCTTCCAGTATAAAAACAAGCCATGGCACGAAGAGTCCAATTAAGGACAGCCTGACGGAATTCATCATAGCCCGAAAAATTTGCAGTATGTATAATAGTGAATGTCCACCTATTGTTTACAAATTCATATCCAGATATCGAATATGAAAAGTCCGATGGAAATACGATAATACCGGTATCCGGCAAATAGACACAGGAGTCTATGTTCTTTAGAGAATATCCTTTCCAGAGCAGATCATCTGCTATGATAGATCTACAATCAGCCAGATATAAATCATCAAATGAAAATGTGTATTTTTTTCTTGGAGTATTCTAAATTGTTGAAATATTTTATTAACCGGTTGTTTGTTTGTCAGTGAGACAACATATTCATCAATTACTTTCTTATGTGCCAGAGGAACTAGAATGATAGAGACTTTATTAGATATTTGAATCAATTCAGCTTGTTCTTTGATTTCATTTAAAAACTGTTCATTATCAATTATGAGAGAGTATTTATTTGATTTTCGGATTCCAAGGTTCTTCGTCAACAGGCGACTGATTATTTTGTTGGCATACTCTGATAAGGATTCATCCATTTTTAGCAACGGAGCGGTGATGATTTCAAAATTCCATGTGAGTACATTATCAGGGGGATTGTCAAGGGTATTATGAGGGGAATTATGAGAACCAAGCCCATTAATCAGGATCGTAAATTTTGATTGTTTGCTGTTCTTTATGTCTTCATTAGAGGATTCTTGTGGCAAACGTAAATCCAGATCTTTCAAGAGGAGCTCTTTGATTATTGTTTGTCTGATCTCATTATTATATTTTGCCAGAGTATTGTCATTGAAGCATCCTTGCGCTGCCATTATGGAATCAAGCGTTACATGGCTTCCCGGTTCCGCTGCTGAAACAATCCCGGCTATTCCTCTTTTTTTTATTTTTTCTGTCTGGCTATTCAGAATTCTGAATATTGCAACGTGGCTTAACTGACCAACCTCGGATGCAAATTCTCGTAATGGGCGGTTGCCTTTTGCTTTAGAAACGAGATAAATAGTTTTATCAATGTCAACCGGTTTTATTCTTTTATAGTTTTTCGTGGCAGATAATAATCGCTCAAAACTGGGATTGCTGTTGTTTTTCATTCCTGCATTATATTCACTGAGGTTTTGCATATGATTTCCAGATGGTAATAGTCAATGAAGAGCATTATTCCTGAAATATTCATGAATTTTTGATTTAGCATCAAGGTGCTGAGTAAATTCCATGAAAATTAAAGAAATTGCTTTCACCCAATAAGAGGAAATTATCATAAAAAGGACTTCCGATTTGATAAAATTTATATCAGCAAAAAAACAAATCAAAAGGAGAAGTCCTATGTCTATTATAAGTGAAATTGCGCTGGAAAGCAACAAAAACATACATGTCAATTTTGAAGGAGGTAACATTTCGTCCGATGCAGGAATGCTGCTTATAAAGGAGTTTATCCATAAGTTCGGCTTAGAAAAACTTGCAAAGGAAATTTTTCGTACAACTGATCCCGGACACATCAGATTTCACAAGGATCACGAGAATCTCCTTCAAATACTGTTTCAAATTATGGGTGCATATTTTCAAGATGATCACGCGGATGCGTTGAGAAATGATCCTGCTATTACAGCTGCGGCAGATAAAGAAACATTGGCTTCTCAGCCGACTTTATCCCGTTTTCATAATCGGCTGGATGAAAAGACGCTTACCCAGTTAGAGGAGATGATAAGGACAATCCGCAGAAGAGTTTATTCAGTCAAGATGCCGGATCATGTTCTCTTGGATCTGGATTCCACACTTTTTGCGACGTTTGGCAAACAGGAAGGCGGAGCCTTCAATTTCCACTACCAGGCAAATGGATATCATCCTCTGATTTGCTTTGACGGAATGACCGGTGATTTACTGAAAATAGAACTCAGACCCGGGACACAATACTGCTGCAATGGCACCGCAGAGTTCTTGAGGCCGTTGATGAAGGAATTTCAGGAGTGCTATCCAAATATAGCCTTGTTTCT
>NZ_JAZQIJ010000186.1:0-41676 GCF_045541095.1 Methanobrevibacter sp. | reverse complement strand
TTTTTTTATTTTTTGAAAAATTTTAGTTATAAGTTATAAGTCTATTTTTTTGAAAATTAATAATAAGTTATAAGTAATATATTTTTTACATATTAGAAGTTATAAGTGAGAAGTTACACTTGAAATGCACCTCTCAATGTATAAGTTATAAGTTGGAAGATAAAAGTTACACTTGAAACGTATGTCTCAATTGTAAAAAAAGTAATACTTTAAAAGTTATAACTTCAACCACTAAATTATATATTAACCAAAAACATAATATTATATACTTAACTAGGATGTGAAACTATGGCAGACAATCTTAAGACAACTGTTGAAGAATTACGTAAACTTATTAATGTAGACAATGTAATCGGTTCACCAATTGAAACTGAAGATAAAATCCTTATTCCAGTTATGAGAATGGGAGTAGGATTTGGAGTTGGTGAAAGCGTCTTCGGAAACGAAGGAAATGATGTAGCCGGTGCAGGTGCAGGTGTTGAACCTATATCCATGGTAATGATTCCTAAAAAAGGAAATGATGCTGAAGGAGTTCGTGTACTCGACTTAAGTAAAGGAACTGAAACCAATAAAGCACTGTCTGATTTAGGATTGATTATAACAGATATCGTTAAAAACTATCTTGGATCACAAACCACCGTTTACGACGAATCAGAATACATTGAACCAGATTACAGTACATACGATGAAAAAATAGACGAATAGGAATAACTACATGTTAAACATCCTGTTGATGATTATTTTGATAATCATCATTTTTATCATTATTTTACTGTTCATTGGAGTTAAAATCACATTAATATATAACAAAAAAGGCTCCGAATTTAAAGGATGTTTAAAAATACTTATTTTAAAAAAAATCAAAGTTTACTCTCTTGACTTTCCATCAAAAGACTCACAAGACGAGGATAAATCAGAAGATTCAGATGATGAAAGTGAAAGAGACATCAAGAAAATATTCAATCTGGCAAAACCCTGCTTTGAATACTTTAAAGAATTCATAAAGTCCACAGCCAACTGCATAAAAATCAAAAAACTACAAAACCACATAATTTTCGGTATGGACTCCTACAGCGACACTGGAGAATATATCGGATACATCTGGGCAGTACTTTCTGTTGTAAACAGCGTTCATAAAAATGCAAGATTAAGTGCCGAACCTAGCTTTAACGGAAGTGTTCTTGACGGACATGGCCACAATGAACTTGACATAAATATCCTGAAAATTATGCCCTCCGCAATAAGGCTGATTTCAAAAAAAGAAATAAGAGAACTGATTAAAGGTGTTAGAAATGGATGAAATAGAGAAGTTTCTTGAAGACGCATTCAATATAAAAAACATAACCAAGTATCACTTCAAGACACTCTGCGGATTTACATTTGTATTCAAAAGCAAGATCATGACTTTCAATGACAACATCTCATCGGCATCCATAAAACCTGAGGGAATAATTTTTAAAGAAAATGGCGAATATTTATTCGCACCCCTAGATAGGACATATGAAATAAATGAAATTATTAAGGAATATGTGAAAAGAAAAATCATTTAGGAAGAGGGATGTCCTCACTTCTGCAGACCACCTCAACAATCATCGGACCCTTCAAATCCTTTTCAAGAATATATTCCAAATCTGAAAGATTATCTACTTTTACAGCATCAATATGATAGCTTGAAGCCAATTTTATAAAGTCCGGATTTTCAAGTTTAATCTGGTAGGGTTCCATGCCATAAAACTGCTCCTGCCATTGCCTGATTATGCCAAACTCCGAATTGTTGATGATGAAAACCAAAACATCCAGATTGTTGTTTTTCAGGGTTGCAAGCTCCTGAAGATTCATCTGGAAGTCCCCATCTCCATTGATGAGAATTATTTTCTCGCCGGTTGCTATGCCCGCACCGATTGCGGCGGGAAGTCCGTATCCCATCGGAGCCATTGACCCCGGAAAGAGAAACTGTCCGGGTCTTGTTGATTTTTTCAGTAATGTTGCCCAAGTGGTGTGGCTTCCGGCACCGCATGCAACGATATTATCCCCATACTTATCAAAAATCCGTTTTATTGCCGCTTGCGGAGCCATATCATCATCAAGACCTTCAATTTCCACATGATAGTCTACTTTTAAAATTTCGCCAAGCCAGTCAACCTTATGGAAAGTTATCTGATTTAAAAAGTCTTCAACTTTACCGTGAATCTGATAATCACCAACCAGAACATCCCTGTTTATGTTTACATGAATCAGATTGTCCGGAATTTCAGGCAGTGTCCTTTCACTGGCCTTGATTCCAAGAGCGATTATGCAGTCCGCTTTTTCAATTGCATATTTTGACTGAGGTGTAGCCCTGATTCCTGCAAAACCGAGATTCAAATCGTCCATTTCTGATATTATGCCCTTTCCATGAAATGTTGTGGTGACAGGAATTTCATATTTTCTTGAAATTTCCCCGATTCTGTCCTTTTGTGAGATTGCACCTGCTCCCAATATAAAAATAGGCTTTTCGGATGAATCTATAAGCTCCTGAGCCTTGGAGATGTTGGACATGTCATCCTCACACAGATAACACAAGTCAAAGTCTTCAAATTCTTCCGCCAGCAGGACATCCTTTGCAAAATTGATATGAACCGGACCTTTAGGATTGTTTTTAAGCTCATATATTGCAGCCCTTAGATTGAATACGGCCTCAGTTCCGTTTAATGGATTATATGATGTTTGAGTGATATGCTGGAAGATTTCAAATTGAGGAGTTGTCTGGAAATGATCGGTTTTTCGGTATTTTAGCTCATTGTCAGCAGTCAAAACCAGTATCGGAACGTTGTCCTTGTATGCAGTTGCCAGGGCCATTGTGAAATTCAGCGCTCCCGGAGATGCTGTTGAAATGCACACACCAATCTTACCGCTTGCCCTTGTATATGCATCGGCGGCATGGGCTGCAGCCTGTTCATGACGTGTTAGGATGTGATTGATGTTGGATTTTGAAAGTGCCCTATAAAGAGGCATTATCTGCTCGCCAGGTATTCCGAATACATCGCAGATTCCCTCTTCGGCAAGGATTTCAACCAGTTTGTCTGCAACGTTCACTCTTCGGCCTCCTGATATGACCCGTTGTATTCTCCTGAACCTTCAACCGGAAATACGACTGCCTGAGCTATTCTGTCACCTGACTTTATTTTGTATTCATATTCACCATGATTGTAAATCATGAACATCAGTGTTCCGTAAAAACCCGGATCTCCCACAGCGGTCTGAACTGAAATGAAAGATCTCAGAAGTGTTGAGCGTGGAAGGTAAAGCATTGTGTATCCTTTCGGGATTTTGACCTTTCTTTTGATGCTTGCCAGATAGGCAGTGTGGGGCTTTAGGGTGTAGATTTCCCCTTCAAGCTCTTCAATTTCAGGCAGTTCCTTATCATTGTCTATAAGAGAGCCTCCTGATTTTTGAACATAAATCTTGTCGAGTTCCAAATCTATTCCGGATGGCTGTACCAAGTCCCTGAAATCCGGAAAGAGTTTAACCAATTCTTTTTCGCCTAGCATAATATCAAAACCTATACTAATTATATATAGTATAACATTAATAAATTTTAAATGGTGATAACATGCCAGTAATTACAATCGCAGGAAATGACGGAATATCTGTAGAAAAGAAAAGAGAAATGGTTGAAAAAGTATCACAAGTTGTAGCAGACGCATATGACTTGCCAATTGAAGCAATAACCGTTTTAGTTGAAGCCTATCCAAAGGAAAGCATTGGAGTGGCCGGCAAACTATTAAGTGACAGGGAATAGTCAATTCCCTTCAATTTTATTTTTTAATATATATTTCACCCTGTTTTTCAATCAGACCCATATTTACAAGTTCGATTAGGTGTTTTTGAATTTTTTCATCAAAATTTTTTGACCTGTATCTGATTAACGCCTTTTTTATATCCTCCAATCCCGAATCGTCAACCACATCATATACGCTTTTCTGAAATGGAGTCAGATTAAATATCATTTCGTTTAACGGATCATCAGAAACATTTGAAAAATCCCAGGTGTTGTCTGTAGCCTTAACATTGAGCTCACGTTCAAGTTCGGGAATTTTATCAGTCAGTTCATCCAGATGAGGATGGATTTCAAGACCATACTTATGCTTTGATATTTTGGATAGAAAATCTCCGTAAACCTTGTTCAAATCTATGTTTTTTGAGAAAAACGAATCAAGGACATATACCTTGTCGTCGATTACCCTGACCACCTTATAGTCATCTGAATCCTCACAGTAGTTGACCGTCTCAAATTGGCTGACATCCCACATATGGTCAAGAAGGAAGTTTCTTACAAACTCCGCATCCTCCAGGATGTCATAATATCCGAAAATATACTCATCGCCTGCAATCTGTTTTGTGATTACGTAAGTTTCAAAGATTTTTGTGATATTAAGGCCATATTTTGAGTTGTTTGGATTTCTTTCATGTTTTTTGACTAGTTTTTCGATGGTTTTGCTGTCAGGAAGTGTTTTGTATTTGGCGAGAATGTAAATCTTGTCATCATAAACTGTTAAAACCAGATAATTATCCTCTTTTTTGACTGTTTGCGGCGTTTTTGACAAATCCCAAACATTGCCAATAAGCATTTCCCTTATAAAAATCGCATCATCCAGATTGGATACTTTGGCATAAGTCTTGGAATTTTTGACTATGAGGCATGAATTCTTGTTTTGTCTGATATACTTTTCAGGCATAGCAATATTTTTGTTTTAAAAATTAATAAATGTATTTATAAGAAAATAAGAAAAAAATAGTGAGAAATTATTTTTTAGGCACAGGAACTGATTTCTGTTTTAATTTGGACACAAGAATACTGTCCTTTTTAGAATCTTTTGACATGATTTGAACCCCAAAAATTATTTATGCAAACCCGAGAGCAAATGCATCTCTAGTTGAATGTATACAAAAACAGATATATAAAGATTGTGTAAACAGGTTTTAACAACAATTGTTGTCTAAAACATTAAAAAATAATAAGATTGTTGAAAAATAGGAAAAAAGTGATGCAGGTCATGACCTCCTGCATTTAAATTCAGAATATTGTCCATTTTCTAAACCAATGACCATCAGGCAATTTAATAAAATCCTCAGCAGTTTTGTTTGACTTGAAATCCTTAATCATAATAATCACCAAATTCATAAACCCTCGAAACACTTTTGTGTTTTCAATTTATTATATGAACACACCCATATATAAAGATTTTCGACTGCAAGCGCACACTTACATCTTAAAAACCACAAAAAACAATTAAAAAACATTCGATGAAAAAATAAAACACAACAAAAAAAGAACAAACAAAAAAACACAATTTAATGAAAATTAAGAGATCGCACAAATAAAGATTAAATCAATCATATCGCCGATGCAGAAAAACCCCACAAAAAAGTTCATATTTAATAGATATACCAAACAAATAATCAAAAAACATCAATAAAATAAAATTGTTAAAAAAAATAGGAAAAAATGATGCAGGTCAAGACATCCTGCATTTAAATTCAGAATATTGTCCATTTTCTAAACCAATGACCATCAGGCAATTTAATAAAATCCTCAGCAGTTTTGTTTGACTTGAAATCTTTTATCATAATAATCACCATTTTCCTTATAAAATTATTTGTTAGGGTTAAAATCCTCTTTTAACCCCCAATACAAATATCACACGCAAAATAACATTAATAGATCACCATATCACCAAGATAAAGTCCAGAAGTATTAATTTTGATATCATGTGACCTTATTTTTCTAATCCTGTTCCTTCTAATTTTTTTAATCATGTTTATCACCTTCTATTAAGTAACACAACTCTGTGTTTTCAATTTATTATATGAACTCGACCATATATAAAGATTTTCGACTGTAAGCGCTCACTTACATCTTAAAACCTCATAAAACAATATATAATTGAATAAAAAATGAAAAAATAAATATAAGAATGAATTTGATTAAAAGACATGATTAAACTTCTCTGATGAAATGTTTGAAATGACATCAACATTGTGAAAAAATTTTAACTAGTTACGATATAATATTAATTGATTATTTTTAGCAATTGAATATCAGTTTGAAATCATGTTTACATATCCAAAACAATTAAGGCGCAAGGACTTGAAAAAAATTTCCAAACATCCCTGTGACAGCAAAATCAAGGAAGCATATACCAAATATCTGACAAATTACTCATTTGAGGAATTTGTAGACTATTGTGAAGACAATAATGAGAAAAATTTGAAGGATTTGATTTTCAAGTTCACAGATTTGCAGCTGGAAAAATTCCAGCCCAATTCATTGATTTGGATTTCACATGTGCTGGTCAATTTTCTGATTTATTTCAATGTAAATCTTGATTATGGAGATTATTATGACGCATATGCAACATCACTTCAGTTAACAGTTCTTTCAATCTCTTTGAAAATGACAATCGATAAGATCACATTTGATGAAGTTACCTTGCCTGCGCATTCTGTCGACTGCTTTAGGGAATTTTTCAGCAGATGCCCTGATTTCAATTATAATCTCGAAAAGGATTGTCAGCTTGCATACAAATCATTCAATCAGGATTTCAACTTCACTTCAGAGGATTTTTACCTTAAAATCAATGAACACTTCGAAAATGAAGGATATCTTAACTAGTGCCAATTAGAGAAAAATTTCCATGGATTAAGCAAGGGAAAACTTTCGATGTTTTTTAGAAAAATAAGGCGTCAGGACATCAAAAGCATAATACTCTACACAATATCCAGCTAATTTTTTCTGAGATATTGGTTGTTATTGTAATACTCCTTGGAATGGCCTCCGGTATAACGATGCAAAGCTTTTCATCAGATTTAGCATTTAATATCGAAAATGCAATCGGCCTTATGATTCAGTTGGTGGGAGAAGAACTCTATAAGGTATTTATGCTGATTCTTCTGATGGCAGTCATATATAGAATTAGTAAAAACCGCAGGATATCAATGGTGATTGCAGTATTTATAACCCTGATGATATTCGGAGCCGCACACGAGGGTTGAGAGATGGGCTCTCTTATAAAAGTTCTGATTGTTCAGGGGCTCGGATCAATATTTGACGTGCTTTTATATATTAAAACTAAGAATGTTTTTGTTTCATACATATCCCATCTGATATACGACTGGATTCCAGATATAATAGGATTGATTACATATTTGGCAACATAAAAAAAAGAAAAGAAAAAAAGTTCAGCTTATTAAAGCCTCAAAGTCGCCAGCGCAAAAGTTCACCACACCATGAGGATGCATTGCAAAATTGTTCGCATCGAACTTTTTTGTAAAATGCCCATGTACAGAATAGTTGTGGTGATGTGAGACTGCAGCATGTTCGCTGGAAGCGGCAATACATGATGCAACCATAATTACTGAACATACTATAAGAACTAACAGTAGTATTGCAATTTTGTTATTCATATTATCACATTAAATCAACACTTTTCAAAATTAACTATAATCAATGAGATATATAAACTTTTTCGAAAGTGCTTGGTTGCATTGATTTTTAGGCTAAAAAATGGTTTTAAGAAAAAATAAGAAAAAAGGGAAAAGTAAATTAGCTATTTCCCCACTTTAATGGTTTTTTTAACGGTATCCTTCAGATAAGTTGCAGAATATGCAACACGTTTTCCGGCCTTGAGCTTTAAGTTCTTGAATGTGACCTTGGCAATTCCGTTCTTGTCAGTTTTTGCCTTCATTGTCTTGCCGTTGAACTTGAATTTGATTTGCTTGTTTTTGAGTTTTTTGGATAGTTTGACCTTTAAGGTTACCTTTTTGGTTGATTTTTTAACTTTTACATTATTTAAAGTAATTATATGTTTTACTGTTAGTTTTTTGGTAGATTTTGCACCCAAATAGCTGGCAGTGATTGTGTATGTTCCAGGTTTCAGCTGTGAGGTTTTAAGGATTGCAACACCGTTCTTGTCTGTTTTTACCTTCAAAGTTTTTTTGGCTATCCTGAAAGTAACATAAACGTTTTTGGCAGGATTGCCACCAGCATAGACTTTGACTTTTCCATTTTGAGTGTATACTGTTTTCACGTTGCTGATTTTAACGCTTGGTTTTAAAACATCAACAAATGAATACACCATGCAGGAAAATCCGTTTTCATCCTGGTATCTGACATCCACATCATGTTCACCGACTTTCAGATCTTTAAGTGAAAAACTGGCTTTTCCATTTTTGAACTGGACAGTATAGTTTTTCATGCCAATCATGAAGGTTGCGGTTGCATTTACGTTTTTAGAACCTATGACTGTAACCTGTTTGTCTTCACCGCAGAGTACCTCATAAGGACAGGTTATATCCGGTTTTACAATGAAGGTTTTATCAACATCGCTTACGTTGTAGTCATCGCCTGTGTATTTTGCAAGAAGCCTGTATTCTCCAGGAATCAGATTTTCTATAGGAATAACCGCATCGCCGTCATTAAGTTTTGAACTTGCAAACAATTCGTCATTTATATAAACTTCAAGTTTGCCTGAAGCATCATCCGGGAGTGTCAGTGCCACATAATGGTTTTCGTTGAAGAATAGGAAAACTGTTGCGTCAATTGAATAGGAAACTGTGAAATTAAACTCATCTGAGAGATTGTTGTACTTTTTATCTCCCTCATAGCTATATCTTAAGCTGTGGTTTCCGGCTGCCAGTTTATTGAGGTTCAAATTGACCCAGCCATCCCTATCAAGGGTGAATTTTTTAATTTCGACACCATCAAGTGCAATTTTAATGAATTGTTTTTTTGCATCTGACGGGAAAATTACTGAAAGTTCAACATCTTCGCCATACCTGTAGTTGGCGGAACCGATAATGTCCAAATAATATTCCACATTCACAACAGCTTTTTTTGATTTTGTAAAATTCTTTGCGATGTATTCCACTTCAACCAAATGCTGGCCGCAAGTCACATCATCAAACAGGGAATATAAGAACTCACCATACTTATCCAAAGAATCTTTAAATACAGCCTCACCATCCACATAGATTGTCACAATACCATCAGTATTATTGAGTGTCTTTGCCACAATACAGTCATCATGGTCCAAGATTATTCTTGACGGTATGTGGATAGTCATATCAACTACTGTAAAATTGAATGTTTTATCGAACTTTTTGTAGTACTTATCTCCTGAAAACACGGCTCTGAACGTGTGGTTTCCTAAAGCTAAAGAGTTGAAATAAGTAGCATTTAGAACCAAAAACTGCCTTGTCTGGAGTGATTCCCTAAACTCTCCGTCGACATATATGTCCAATGTTCCGTTCATTAATTCAGGAAGAATCAGAGCAGGATAGAAGGAATCGTCATACTGCAGGATTTCATCTGGAAATGCTGGAATCTCATAGTCAGGAGGATAAAACATGACATTAAGAGTATGGTTGGATTTGATTTCCATATTGTTGAAATAAAGATAGAGACTAAATGACCTGTGGTCTGTCAGCTTGTTTGGAACAACCACAGGAAAGGCTCTGTCGGGAATGCTTACTGGAATCTGAACACTTGATGTGACGTTTTCGTTGTAGAACTCGACATCATTGATTGTAGCTTTAAGATTACCACTTGTATTTTCCGGTATTTCAACTTCAATATATCCTAAATCCTCTTTATAAACTTGACTGTCAAAAGTAACGTTTATATCCTCGACAGTAGTGTTATCAGCCGCATTGACTGATGATACTGCTAAAAAAGCGATGAAAAATATAGAAATTAGAATAATTTTTGATTTCATGCTTCGAGTATACATATTATATATTTTGACATCCGAAGTATATAAAATTATGAAATCACAAATCACATTATTTAAACTTATAAAAAATAGCATATTAGAAAATAATTGAGTATGAAAAAAAATAGTGAGCACATCTCAAAAGAGAATGTGTCCAATCAGTTATCTTTTAACCTTCACTGTCTGTTTGACTGTGCTTTTTACATAGGTGGCCTGATAAGTAATCTTTTTACCCACTTTGAGTTTGGATAACACGGCTTTTTTAATTGTTACTTTTGCAACACCCTTGGAATTGGTTTTGGAATAGTATTTCTTGCCGTTGAACTTGAAAGTGATCTTTTTGTTTTTGAGATACTTTCCCTTGACCTTTTTAAGGGTAGCTGTCAGAACAAGGCTTTTTGCTGACCTTTTTGGAGTGACTTTTTTAATTGAAAGAATCTGTTTGACAGTTACCTTTTTGGAGACAGTTGTGGCCTTATAGACGACCTTCACCGTATAAGTTTTAGGCACGTGAGTCAAAACAACATATGCATATCCGTTCTTGTCGGTTTTTGAAGTCTTGTAAAGCTTTCCTGCAACGTAGAATTTCACTGCCTGACCTGACCCAACAGCATTGCCGTTGATATCCCTGATTTGAACCTTGAACTTGGAACCGTCAAGATAACTCATGGACATGTCCTTTGCAATGATTGAAGATTTTTTAACGCTGAGTGTGTATGTCTCGCTGTAATAGTAGTCTTCAAAGCTTTCATACTCGACTTCAATCTCATGACTTCCAGAAGCAAGGTTTTTAAGGCTGAGGGATGTTTCACCGCCTTCCAGTTCAAGAAATGCGAATTCCTCACCATCAACATAAACTGTCACATATCCTTCCCCGTAATCACCAGGATCTATCTTGATAGAACCTGCGCCATCAATTACTGTTTTAGGAACTGTAATTTTAGGATAAACCGCAAATGTGCCTTCATAGTCAAAATCATCGCTGCTGTCTTCACCGGTAATGTAGAATTCATATGTTCCGACCTCCAGGGTTCTAAGAGTAACCACCGCCCCACCACCTGTGAAGATATATGAACGGTAATATTCACCATTGAGATAAAATGCCATGCTTCCTGAAATGCCCGGCAGGTCCACCTCGATGATTTGGGTTTGTCCGAACTCAAGCTCTTCTTTAAATGTGATGTTGAATGAAACCCTGACGGTTTCAGTTTTGGCGGGAACGTCAAAATCAGTCCCGTCATAAGACATCCTGAACTCATAATCTCCCACATATTCCAAAACTGAAAGCGGAATCCTTGCAATGGATCTATAGTCATCCAGGTCGCTGAATCCCATAATTGATTTTGTATTACCTCCCTGTGAAGGGTCGAAATATTCCGCAACAAGATATCCTTCCGGATAGTTCGGCAATATCAGATAGATTTCCGCATCACTTCCCAAAACGACTTCATCGGGAATTACGATTTCCGCTCCAACGTCAATTGTTCTTTCAACATTTATAGGGTAGAATTTGCTGCTTCCAGGATGTGACGCTTCAATAACATGAACCCCCAAATCCAAAAGGGAAACATCCACATAGACATAGTTTTCATCCTGACTGTATGAATATGTTTTGTTGTCGATTTTAACTTCAAGACCTGCTGATGAGAGTTCTTCAGGCAAAATGATTGTGTAAATGTTTTCTCCACCATAGATATAGCTTTCATCCTCCATGGCCAGGGTGTATGTTACCTTGATTTTAAGTGACTGTGATATTGACGGATAGTTTCCGCCTTCATAGACCACTTTGACATCATATGTATCGAATTTCAAATCAGCCAGACTGATTGATGCCTGACCGTCTTCAAGCTCGACTTTATCCAGCAGTTGTCCTCCGACATAAATTGTCAGATATCCTGTGGCGTTCTTAAGCGCATGCAATGTGATTGAGTCTTTTTCATTTATGACGATTGCTTCTGGAATATCGAAACGTGCATATGTGGCATCGATTTTGAAAGTCTTTGTTACAGGAGCGAATTGGTTATCCCCTTCAAACACTGCAGTAAATACGTTTTCTCCCATCTTGAATTTGTATTCTTCCAGGATGAACACTGTTTTTATGGCGTTAGGCTCCAGGAAAACCTCATCCACATAAACTCCATCGGCATATAATGCCACTGTTCCTTCAACACCCCTGTCATGTGTGAAGATGATTTGAACCTCATCCTCATCGGCCACGGCAACCTTTTGCGGATTTATATCGAGTTTGAGAGGTTTTGTAATGTATCCTGCCAAAATTCTGTCGTATACGTCCCAGGTATAGTTGTTCACCTTATATGAAATTTCATACTGATAGTATCCCGGAGATAATTTTCCGAATGAGAAGTTTGCCGCAGACCCGTTCATTACCTGATGGATCGGATTCCCGTATACGTTCGGTTCTGAATATTCGCTGGCGGATTTCAGCAGGGTGATGTTGACGGTTGTTTGGAAGTCTTGAGGAAACTCGACATATATGTAGTTTTCATCGTTTACTGTCCTGAAGCTGTCGGCGATAATTTTTGGAACCACATCAAAAGGCATTTCACTTTGTGATGAAAAGTCCAAATTGAAGTCACTGCCCGTATATGTAGGGGTGAAAATATGCAGTCCCAGTGGCAAATTATCAAATTTGATTCTGCTTACCCCATTAGTAAATCTGGAAGATTTTGTAATGGCATTATCAACAGTGACGGTGAAGGTTCCGCTGGGATTTCCCGGAAGGTTCAGGATAAATTCCACATTGTCATAATCCATGCTGAAATCATAGAGAACTTTTGTTATGACATTGATGGAAGAAGTGATTTTTTTGGACGGATATTTGGAGTTTCCGCTGTAGGTGATTGGAATAATGTTTTCGCCAAGGTTCAAGTTGGTCAGAGGTATTGATACATAGCCGGTTTCATCATCCAATGTGTAGACGTATCCGTTGACGTTGATGTTTCCGGTGGCGTCTTCCGGAAGTGTGATTGTGACATTGTTTTCAGCGCCGTAGATGATTTCCTCACCGAATTCGCAGTCAAAGACATAGTCTTCAGGATTCAGCATATAGGCTCTTGCGGATGTTTTTGGAGCGTAATAGTCATCTCCCATGAATTTTAGCTTCAGGGAAAATGTCCCTGCATTTTCAAACATGAAAGGATACTGATCCTCATCTGCCGCATCAAGCCCGTCATCTACCCTCTGGTCATTGATGTAGAGTACTATCTTTGAGTTTTCATCAATGTCTTCGGGAAGGGTGAAATTTATATTGAATTCCTCACCAATCCGCACCTTTCCAGGCCAGCTCACATCCATTTTAAAATCATGAGTACCGCTTCCTTCCTTATATTCCTTGTAGTCATCGCCAATAACCTCAGCATCACAATCCTGCGCCAATGCATCATGAGTGACGTTTTCATTGGCGTTTACACTCCCCACTGCCAGCATAAGAATAATTATTATGCCGACCATAAAAACCTTCATTTTCATTGTTAAATAGTCTATTTAACATAATATAAAAAAATTTTTAAAGCATTTTCATGAACTCTACTATATTCAATAAAAAATAATCAAATTATGCTCCAAATCACCTGAAAAAATTAGAAAAAATAGAAAATCACCCAGAAGACCTACATCTGCAAGAAAATTCAATATGAACTACAGATTAACATGAAAAAAGAGATATATAAAAAATCAAAAAGATAAAAAAATTATGAAATTCTTAAATTGACGGCATTGTCTTTTTTTCGTAACATTTATATTATTCAACTATCTAATATCTATTAAAAAGTGATATTATGATAGAAAACAACATTTGTCTTTTAACAGACAGTTATAAGGTAACTCATCACTATTTCTATCCTAAAGGCACTGAAAAGATTTATTCATATCTTGAAAGTAGAGTAGGTGCTGAGTTTAACAAAACAATTTTTTACGGACTTCAATATATCCTCAAGAAATATCTTGAAGGCCAGATTGTCACTCAGGAAAAAATTGACGAAGCCGATAACCTGATTGCCAATCATATCGGTCCGGATATCTTCAACAGGGATGGCTGGCAATATATTTTGGATGAACATGACGGCCATTTGCCGATTGAAATAAAGGCAGTTGCGGAAGGAACTCCTGTTGATGTGGGAAATGCACTGATGACAGTCGAAAACACCGATGACAAGTCTTATTGGCTGCCTAATTACTTGGAACCTCTTTTGTTGCAGGTCTGGTACCCTTCAACTGTTGCAACTCTCTCAGCAGAGGTCAGAAAACTGTGCAATTTCTATCTTGAAGTGACAGGTTCCGTTAAGGATAATCTTGACTTCATGCTCCATGATTTCGGATACAGGGGTGCAACTTCAACCGAATCCTCAATGCTTTCCGGATCAGCTCATCTGCTCAGCTTTTCAGGGACAGACACCATTGCGGCACTGACAATACCTGAAAACTATTACAACGATTCCAATCTATACGGATTTTCCGTCCAGGCAACCGAACACAGCGTAATGACATCTCTCGGTCCTGAAGGTGAAATTTCACAGATTCTCAATGTAATCGATAATGCAAAGGATGGAGTGCTGTCACTGGTTATAGATTCATACAACTACAGGAACTTCCTCGAAGAATCCGGAAAATCTGGAACAGAGCTGAATGAGGCCATTCTGAATTTCCTGGATGGTGAGGATAACAAGGTCGTATTCAGGCCGGACAGCGGTGAACCTGTATCCACAACCATTGATTGTCTGAATCTGCTTTCTGAAGGCTTTGGAAGCCATCTCACCGACAAGGGCTATAAGGTCTTTGACTTGAACATAGGACTCTTATGGGGTGACGGACTGAACTATCAGAAAATCCGTGACATATTGTTTGCCATGAAATCAGCCGGATGGGCCGCCCAGAACATCATATTCGGTATGGGCGGAGGACTGCACACAGCCGTCAATCGTGACACCCAGAGAAACGCATTCAAATGTTCAGCCCAATTGCGTAACGGTGTCTGGCATGACATATTCAAGAATCCTCTTGATTCAAGTAAAAAATCAAAGACCGGAAGATTTAAGCTAATAAGAGAGAACAATTCATTCAGAACAGTTCCAATTGATAGTGAAGGTGAAGATTACCTTCAGACCGTATTTAAAGACGGAGAACTGCTGATTGATGATACCTTTGCAGATATCAAGCAAAGGGCTTTGAAATATTCAAATTTCTTATAAGGTGATAAAATGTGCACAGCAAGCAATTATATAACTGACAATCATTATTTTGGCCGTAACTTTGACTATGAAATATCCTATAACGAAAGGGTAACCGTTACTCCAAGAAAGTATGAGCTTAAATTCAGAAAAATAGATGATATTAAAACCCATTACGCTATAATCGGAATAGCTGCAGGCATTGACGAGTATCCATTATATTATGATGCATGCAATGAAAAGGGATTGGCTATTGCAGGTCTGAACTTTGCTGGAAATGCAGTCTACAGGGAATTTGAAGAGGATATGGTTAATATCACTCCTTTTGAACTGATTCCTTATCTGCTTGGGACCTGCTCCAGTGTGTCTGAAGCCCGTGAGGCATTAGGAAAAATCAATCTTGTAAACATTAACTTTGCCGATGAGCTTCCACTGTCCCCGCTTCACTGGATGATTTCTGATGAGGTTGAATCCATTGTCGTTGAACCCTTGGCCGACGGTCTGAAGGTCTATGACAATCCTGTAGGTGTTTTGACCAACAATCCTCCTTTTGACAAGCAGCTGTTTTACCTGAATAATTACAGGGGTTTATCTAACAAAAATCCTGAAAACACATTTGGTGTGGATTTGGAGGAGTACTCAAGAGGTATGGGTGCGATAGGCCTTCCGGGTGACTTGTCATCAGCTTCAAGATTTGCAAAGGTTGCATTTACCCGTGCAAATTCCTATTCGGATAATGATGAGGCAAGCAGTGTAGGTCAGTTTTTCCATATTCTTGGCTCAGTCGAGCAGCAGAACGGCTGCACATTCATAGATGATCCTGATTTGTATGAATACACAATATACACTTCCTGCTACAACACCAACAAGGCAATCCTGTATTACAGGACATACCATAACTCACAAATCACAGCAGTCGATTTGTATCGGGAGAATCTTGATTCATCTGAACTGATAAATTATCTTTTGATTAATGAAGAGCAATTCAACTTCATTAATTAAATATTTCCTTTTTTTTAAACAATGCCGTCAATTTAAGAATTTCATTATAATACTTTAAATCAGTATTATGAAAATATTAAATTGTATTTTAGTGTACTATCCTTTAAGAATTTATTTAACCTGTTAATTTCCTGATTTTTCTTCAGGATTAAATATCAAACACATTCAATGAACAAAACTTTTTTTGATATAAACATGCATGAAAATGATGATTTGGAAAAATCCCACACAAAACATCCCTATTTTTGAAAAAACTCCAAAAATCTGCATTTACTCTCAAAATTTTTTCATACTGGAAAAAGCTAAAAATCACTTAAACTTAAAAAATCGTCAAAAAAATTTAAATAATTAATATAAAAATTAACTATTGGGGAAAAATTATGAAAGATAATCAAATTCAAGATTACATAACATTTGGACGAACATTTGAAAATTACAAATGGTATAAGCCCCTATTTGTCGCAATTGTCGGCATTATCGCATATGTGGTAATTGTTTCAATCATAAGCGTTATCTTTATGGGCGTCTTCGGAGACCAATTTGGTGCAAAGCTGACAATGGGCTATGAGGGCATAAACAATTTCGATGCGGCAAACATATTCGGCTTTTTGACACTTATAGCATTCATTCCTTCACTCTACATCGCATCCAGAATCATCAAGGACCGACCGTTTTCATCATATTCATCATCCAGAGGAGGATGGGACTGGAAGATTTACCTCAAATCCTTTTTGATATCTGCCGCAGTGATTTTTATTTTAATGATGTTGGTGGGAGTTATAGATGGATTTGAGCATGGAACAAACCAGTTGACTGCAATCGCATTCATCACATTTTTAATTATTATACCTTTGCAGAGTATTGCCGAAGAATACCTATTTAGAGGATTCATAATGCAGACAATAGGATCCTGGACAAACATGCCTATTGTGGCATTGATTGTGCCGACATTGATTTTTGCTGCACTGCATCCCTACAATATCTTTGGAATGGCATCAATTTAGTTAGCGGAATTATCTTCGGATACATTGCAATGAAAACCAATGGTATCGAAGCAGGTTCAGGACTGCATTCCGCCAATAATTTAATCGTATTTTATCTATCACTGCTCGGACTATCCCAAGTCCATGCACAGGCAAGTATTATAGATTCCCTAATGGGTGTTGCAGTCACAGCCATTGCAGGATTTCTAATATTATATATCGGCAAAAAATACGATTGGTTTACCTCACATGAGTGAGGTATCCAACACCATTTAGAGGTATATTTCAAGTGTAAATGTCAGATAATGGTTTTTAGACAAATTTAAGTTGAAATGCCAATTTTCAAATTATTTTACTTTAATTTTAAAAAAAATTGAAAAACAATATTTTAAATCATGATTGTGGTAAAAAATCCGATTTACTCACAAAAGATTCCCATACAGTAACTTATTTTCCACCATGCTGAATAATATTAACCCCTTAGAAATCTGTTTTTATAAAAAAATCCGGCTTTGAGATATTTAAAATGCAATTATAATTTGAATTTCACGATACAATAAAATCCAGGCATTTGTAAAATCATGAAAAAATATGTGAAAATAGACTGTTATTTGAAAAAAAATCATTTCAAATAAATTCAAAAAAATACCCAAAATTAAAAATAGAAAAAATAAATAGTATATAATAGCCAGGTGAAAACAATACCCGAACATACAAATGAAATACCCGATTACATAACATTTGCAAGAAAATTTGAAAACTACAGATGGTACAAACCCATACTTACAGCAGCAATTACCGGAATATTTTATCTGTTATTCATGTTAATATTAATTGCAGGAATAACAGCAATATATGGTCCGGGAATGGTTGAAGCTGTCACCGGAAGCTATGAAAGCCTGGATGACAGCAATGCCATAACATTGATCTCATTCCTGTTAATCGCAATCCTGATTCCATCACTTTATATTGCAAACAGAATCGTGAAAGACAGACCATTTTCATCATACGGATCGTCACTTGGAGGATGGAGATGGAAACTTTACATCAAATGTCTTGCAATACCTCTAGTAGTGTTTATAATTGCCCAAATCCTATCTTATGTTACCGGAAGCGAAGACGGCAGTGGAATCAGCCATCTCACACCGCTTGCGGCAATTCTATTTTTGATAATCGTGCCTGCACAGTGCATAGCAGAGGAGTATGTATACAGAGGACTCCTGATGCAGACTCTGGGTTCATGGATTAAGGTTCCAATCATAGCAATAATAATCCAAGCCATACTGTTTGGAATTTCACATGACTACAACTCCCTCGGAGTATTTTCAATTATTGTAAGCGGAGTAGTTTACGGATTTGTCTGCTGGAAAACACACGGCCTTGAGGCAAGCTCTGCAATTCACACAATAAACAACCTGTTTGTTGCATACATGAGCGCCGTTGGAGTGTCATCCACATCATCAGTTGCGACATAGGACGGGGTTTTAGCAGATATAGTAATGCAACTGGTCTGTGGTGCGTTGATTTTATACATTGGCAAAAGATATGGCTGGTTTGAAAAAAAAGAAGAAAGTTAAAGTTGTCTAAACAACTTTACTCTTTAATTTTAAGCTGTTTTAAATTGTTTAATTTGGTGAACTCTTCAAGGTATTTTGTACATTCAGGAGTTTTGTCCTTTTCATCACCTTTGTATACACATTTAACGACATAGGTTTCCTTGCCTACCTCAACGATTTCAGCAACGCCGTACTCATTATCGAATGTGTTGTTGAATTCGGCAATTTTTCCTTTGACAGTGTATTTGTGGAAATGATCTCCGTCAAGTTTTCCTTCATGTAAATCCTTATCGTAATCTTCAATGGAAATTGCAAAGTCATCTTTTTCCATAGCTTCCCCAAATCCTTCATCAAAGCCTTTTGGATTTTTAAAATCTGAAATGTCTACTGCAGATGCAACACCTACAGCAAGCATCAGTAAAACTAGTGCAATACCTAAAATCTTAAACATTTTCATAAATATAAGCACTTATTCTTATAAAGATTGGATTTTAATCTAATCCTTTATTCCCTTTATACTATTTTTAAAACACTAAATTACATTATTTTTTAAATAAAGTTTAATTTATTATTATTTAATTAATGCAAGCACTTACATTCGAAAATATTTATAAACAACCTCATACATACTATTACCACAAGCTTAAATGCATCTTTCAAGTCAAATCACACAGAAGGTGATATAATGAAATTTTCACTCAAAAGGATTATGAAAGCAATTACTGTAGAACCTTATGAGATAAAAGATGAAAAAGGCAAAACTGATCGTGACAAAAGCAGACAAATTGCAGGATACGCAATGCTGGCACAATACTGATTTGATTTTTCTTTTCTTAAATCGGTTTAAACTATTATTTAAGCAAAATTAAGGATTATTATTAAGAAAGCAAGCACTTACTTGCGAAAATCTTTATAATAAGTAAGCACGAAAATATAAACAGGCACTAGTTAAAAATATTATGGGGTGATAATATGAAAATTAGTGAAACAATCGAAAGGATTTCGGAAGCATTGAAAACACCGGAAGAAAAACCACGCCTTTACAAAAAGGACATAACAAAAACCGAAAAAATTGAAACATCCGAACTGCTTCCGACATGCCCTGGAAATACTGTGAATACCCTTTTGTATTCACTGGATTAGAATTATCTAATCCCATTATTTCCTTTTTAAACGACTATTTTTTTAAGTTCAGTGAGATTGAACTCCACATACATTACCATTAAAATTACTGCTTAATCTAGAATACAAAGACGGATTGAATAAGTAGACCACAATATAGAAAATGAACAAAATTTAGTAAAAAAAATAAGTGGTAAAGGCAAAGCCTTTACTTGGTTGTTATTTTAACGGTTTTTGATGCCTTGTTGTAGTAGGCATTACCGGCAAATTTGATAACCGCTCTGAAAGTGCCTTTTTTAGTCAGTTTATTTATTTTAAATGTAGCCTTACCATTGGAGTTGGTTTTTGCACTATAGGTTTTACCGTTGACGTTTAAAGTAACTTTTACATTTTTGACCGCCTTGTTGTTTGCCTTAAGTGTTATGGCATATGATTTAGTTTTCACTTTCACTTTATAGGTCTTTTTGGCTGCAGTTATCTTTGGAGTTAACTTTTTGATTACTACTTTCTGGCTTGCACTATATTTAATGCCTGTTCCGGAATAGCTGACTGTTGCAGTAACGGTTCCTGTGAAAGGAACAGCATAAGTGGCCACTCCATTTAATTTTGTTGTTACAGTAGCTTTTTTGCCGTTTGAAAATACGATTGTTAATTTCTGATTCACCATTATCTGGCCTGACGCTGAATCTTTTAAAGTTATGGTCAGTTTTTTGTCCGGGTAGTAAGTGCCTGACTGTTTAATTGTTATTTGAGGTTTGACATCACAAACTACAGAAGTTCCTGAAGTAATCGGTTCGCTGTTTCCTTCAAAATAACAATTTACTATTTTTCCGCCTTCAACTGCACCGGCTTTCTGGGCATGATTGTTTATGAAATAACAAAGCTCAATATTGGAATTACTGTCTATGATTGATAATGCTCCACCGGTTTCTGCTTCGTTTCCTTCAAAGCGAACCCCATTATAAATGTTTAAAACTCCCCTGATGCCTTTATTAAGATAAGTAGGGTCCGCATACATCTTGATTGCACCACCATATCTTCCAGCACCATTACCAATGAAACTGGAGTCACCATAAATGTCCAAACCGAAAGTCTGAGTAACGTCTCCTCCAGTATTGCTTATACCGTTGTTCGAATATATTGCTCCGCCACCGTTTGATGCATAGTTATAGCTGAATTCAGTGTCTTCAATATCGCTATACTGGAAATTGAATATTGCTCCTCCGTAGCCTGCTTCACCTGATCCGTATGCACCATCATAACCCGCTTCATTTCGAGTGAAAAGAGACTGACTGATAAATGTCTTTGCAGCACCATCAACCAAATAATCATCGCCATTAAAGCAGTCAAGATAAATGGCACCTCCGTTGCCTTTTGCCCAGTTATAATCGAAAACTGTATCATTGATAAATAAAGACACACCGTAGTTTTTAGGGTAATGGGCATATATGGCTCCCCCATCGCTTGAAGCAACATTATTGTAGAAAATGCAGTGGTCGAGAATAAGAGTGCCTGTGGTATCAATCGCTCCGCCGTTGCTTCCTGCAGTATTGTTTATGAAATTACAATTATTGAAGGTGGTCAAACTGCCCCTAACGTAAGCTCCAGCTCCTGAATATTTCTCATCATGACCGTTTATAAGATTCAGGTTGTTGATTACAACATTGTCTGCATATATCAGCAGAACACCGGTTTTATGGCATGCATCCCAGGTATGTCCCCGAGCATCGATTGTTATGGATTTATCGATTACTATTCCATACTTACCGCTTTCTGCAAATTCATCATCACAGTAATAATTGTTATATAACGTGATTGTTATGTTTTCCTCTACATCATCAATAATCCTTTGAAGATCTGTGAATGTTCGCCACTGTGCATCGTCTTTCAGGACATCACTTTCATCAGATTCCCCCATAATTTCATCTGTTTTTATACCATTTACTTCATCATTTTCACTTACTTGGATATTATCGCCGACAGAATCCCCCACAGTATCATTGGCCAGTTCACCTGCACTAACAGTAGACAACGTTCCGGCGATTATCAAAAATATGAATAAAATTAAAAATGCCTTCCTGTTAAACATGATTATAACTTTATCATTAACAATATTTAATTGTATACCCATATCAGAAATCCTTAAACCATGATTAGAGAAATATCATATGTAATGAATATTTTACACCTGATGGGATTTCTTTACTCATCAAATCAAAAATTAGTAAACAGTATAGATTTTTCCACATGAAATGAACAGTATGCAATAAACGTTCCGGATAAATGATGAAACTGAAAAATATATAAAAATTTTCAAATTCCAATCGGTTAAGAAAACCAAAACATTAATTTAACTGACAAATCAAATATATTAAATAAGATACATTAATGTATCCGGAAATGTGGGGGAAACATGAAATACAAATATCTTTTTGCAGTGATGCTGATTTTAACTACACTATTTTTACTTGGAAGCGTTACAGCAGGAGAAGATATCGATTTAATGGCGAATTCTTCTGATGATGCATCCGCTTTAAACATTCCAGTTCACCCCACAGACAGTGATGACGTAGATGTTGAGATTAAATCAGAAGAAAATCCTCAAAAAATATCTTCCACCAGCAAAGCAGATTTGTCTGTTGAAATGGAACTTGGAGATATTAAAAAAAGCACTTTTGGAATCAATGAGATAAGTTTTGATGTTCCTCTGATTATAACTGCAAAAAACGCTGAAGGCGTGGCAAAAAATTCAAAAGTCTTTATAAGCATACCTGATGAGTTTGAAATTGTATCGCACGATGCAACACTTGGGTCATATTCCTCTGAAAGCGGAATCTGGCAGATTGGAGATTTAAACAGCAATAAAGATGCAGTTCTTACAATATTTACAAAAATTAACGAGAAAGGGAAATACCTCATTTCCATCAACTCAACAACAGACTCCAACGATACCGATTTGACAAACAATTATCTCGGATGCAACATTGAAGTTACATCAAAGATTTCTTCAAACGTCACCAGAACCAGTGCCGATAAGAGTTCAACCCAGCACACAGCTCATTATGGCAGTATGGCAAAAGGAATTAATAGACCTGACTTTTCAGACAATACTCCTCAAGAGGATGAAACCCCTGCACCTCCCGGCGAAAATGAAAAACAGCCCGATAATAATCCTCAAACCAACCCAGGTGAAAAAAAGGGAGGTTCGGAATCAGAAGATAAAGATGAAGGTTCAAGTTCCGAAAGGAATCATGAAGATTCACAGGAAGAATCATCATCCAATAGCGTATCAAAAGAAATTACAACCGGCACAATCAGTAATTTGGTCCGAAGTATTGAAGATAGAATAGAAAATATAATGAATTCAAGTTCAAGCAACGGTTTTTTTGACTCATCAAGAATTGTAAAGGCAATTAGAAGCAATGATTACATTACAATTCCTATTTTAATATTTGCACTGTTTTTAATCGGATTAATTGGTGAGTTTGCCTATGAAAAAATCAAATCCTAAATAATCTGGAAAATATTTATTACAATTTATATAACTTATTTTCAGGAAAAATGCTAAAAAATAATTAGTTAATAGAAAAATAGCCACAATAATAAATATTACTTAAAATATAAATTAAATTATGTTTAATAAAAGGGTTATACTTTTTTTATCAATATTAATTCTAATAATCGCAAGCATGTCTGCAGTAAATGCAAATGATTTAAACCTGACTGCAGACATCAATGAAGAATTGATATCAAGTGATGCCGGAGAAGTAATATGTGAAAATCAGGACCCTCAAACGGCAGGAGTTCAAAAAACATTTATTGATCTGGACAAATACATTAAAAGTAACGAGGGCAGTGAAATTTATTTGAATCATGACTATGCGTATAACCCTGAATTTGACATTATCCATAATGACGGCATTATCCTCAACCATGCAGTAACCATCTGGGGTAACGGCCATACAATAGACGGAAGCAATGCGGCAAAGATTTTTGATGTTAAAAATAAAAATATCATATTCCGCGATATAATATTCATCAATGGTAAAACAGATACCCAGGGCGGAGCCATAACCGGCAAATGCAGTGCTGAAAATTGTACATTTATTGGAAACACTGCAGGTTACGGAGGTGCAACTTACAGTGTTGATTGTTTAAACTGTACTTTTAGTGAAAACACAGCAAAATATAACGGAGGTGCAGGATGCGGAGGCTCTTTTGTAAACTGTATCTTTACCCGAAACAGTGCACAGCACCTTGGAGGGGCAATTTACACCGGTTCAAATATGGAAAAGTACACCATTAAAAACTGCAGTTTCACTGACAACCGTGCAAATGTAGGAGGCGCCGTCAATATACAGTTTTCCGAATATGCACCCGTTGAAAACTGCAGATTTACAAACAACACAGCAACATGGGAAGCGGGTGCGATATATAATGTTGTATGCAATAATTGTACATTTACTCAAAACTCCGCAGATTATGGAGGTGCAATGAAATACGGTTCTGCCAGAAACTGTACTTTTAGCGAAAACAATGCGAATTTCGGAGGAGCCTCATATCAGGGCACATGCATAAACTGCACATTTACTGAAAACTATGCGGATTATGGAGGTGCAATATATGAAGGATTTATAACCGAATACTGCAGATTCACTGGAAATTACGCATTCTATGGAGGAGCAATGTACGGATATTACCTAACTCCCGAAAATTGCCGTTTCAAATACAATTATGCTCAAAGCGGCGGAGCAACATACGAAGTGGAAATCATAGATTCATATTTTGAATATAATGCGGCAATAGAATATGGTGGAGCAATGTATGGCGGATCTGCAACTAGGTGCACATTCAAATCAAATAATGCAAATATTTCAGGAAATGATACATTCAATACTGAACTCATAAATTCCTCTTCATCACATGACGGCAATATAATCTATTTTGATGCAAATGCAGAATATGACGGGAACGGTTCTAAAAGTAACCCTTATAAATATTTATATGCCGATAGAATCCGTCAGGGATCTGCAGCATACTTTGCAGACGGAACATATGAGTTGAACGACAGCTGCACCATTATTAATGGGGCAAAACTGGTCGGTGAAGGGTCAAATGTCATAATCAGCTCCAAAGTGTCAAACCAGTATGATTTCATTATAAAAGAAGAGTCATATTTAATATTGAACCGCCTGCTTTTAAACAATATCAGAATTCTCAATCAGGCAACATTGCAGGCAAAAGATTGTAATTTTGAGGGAAAAAAAGAATTTGACTTGCAAAATCCTCACGAAATTGAAACAGGTTCAGGAATATTCGACAGTACCTACGGCGGAATAATCACTTGTGATACACCCGAAAGCAGTAAAACTGCACTGATTTTAGAGGGCTGCACTTTTCAAAATGTTCACAACGCATTTAATGGTGGAACAATTGCGGCAATAAATTCAAAAATTTCCATTAGAAGTACACGGTTTTTGGATTACTCTTCCACATATAAGGGAGGTGCAATTTATATTGAAAACTGCGATTTGAACATGTACAATGCACATTTCACACCATATATCTATCAAAATGATGAAGATTACGGTGAAAACAGATACACTTCATATTATGGAGGTTCCATCTACAGTAAAAATTCAAATATTTTCATTGACAGATGCGGATTCAGCGATTCAATATCATTCAGTTTCGGAGGATGTATCGCTTCCCTGAATTCCAATATCACCGTTAGGGAAAGCAACTTCAACAATTCAATATCAAAGACTGACGGAGGAGGAGCAATCTATAATTCAAAAAGTGAACTGCACATCTTTAATTCAAAATTCAACAATAATACCGCTGAATTTGGAGGCGCCATATGCAATTTGGATTCAATCTTAAACTCTTACCAGTCTACTTACTCCAATAATCATGCAAACTATTATGGAGGCGCAATTTATGACACTTATGGTACAATAGACTACTTTACAAACAGGTTTTATACTTCACATGCTTTAGCGGGAGGTTCAATATACACAAGGACTCCGAATAACTTCATAATGGTGGAAAATACATTTGGTAACAGTTTTGCAAAAGAAGGACAGGCAATATTCTACGACGGAAAACAGGGTACAATTTCAAATTATTATTCCACTAACTATCATGTTTTTGCCGAATTCAGAGCTACTTTGAACGGTGAAGATTACTATATCATAAGTAATCCCCTATATTACAGAATGTCATCTGAAATCAATCCAGATTTGTATTTCCCGTATCCCGTTTATGAGGTTAATGACGATCTGGTAACCATGATGATTTACGGAACTGATGACGCAAGCAGATTAACTTCAATTTCAAACCACCATAAACTCAACAATATTTCAATCGACCTTACGTTTAGTGACCAGCTCACCAATCCAAGATTAAACGTTTATCTTTTTGAAGATTTGGATATATTATTATATAATAAAGGATTAGAAGGTAATCTATATACCGGTTCAAGAGATAAGCTTTTCAGAGAGTATAACCTTATTGAAAACTATAGCATAGACCTGTCCAATAAAGTTCAAAACGGAAACTATAACTTCACTGAAGCATTGACCATAGATTTTGGAAATCCATATGTAAACATCAAACATGACAATCTCTATGAAGCGACTTCATTTAAGCCAGCAAATCTAGTCAACAGCTCCATTGTATATTTAACACCACTCCCTTCCCAAATAGAGGTATTGTCATCATATTACAATTCAAACGACTACGGTTTTGTCTCATCCGTTAAAGACCAGAAAACAGGAGGTAACTGCTGGGCATTTTCCGGACTTGCAACTCTTGAAACATGCCTCAGCAAGGCCACAGGCATCAAATACGATTTTTCCACAGAAAACGCCAAGAATCTGATGTCAGCATATTCGGTTTATGGAATAAAAATTGAAACAAATTATGCAGGATACGACTCCATGCTTTTAAGTTACCTGACAAGCTGGTTAGGTCCGGTTGATGAGTCAAAAGATACCTATGACGATTACTCTTCAATATCCATTCTGGAAAATCCGCTGTTCCATATTCAGAATGTCAAATTCCTGCCTGGCAGGACCGACAGCAGAGACAACACCGCGTATAAACTTGCAATAAAGGACAATGGTGCAGTTTCCGTGACATTCAGATGGGGAAATGACTACCATTCAGTTTCACTTGTCGGATGGGATGACAACTATACAGGTTATGACTCACTGGGCAATCCTTCAAAGGGTGCATGGATATTTAAAAACAGCTGGGGAGCCGAATGGGAAAACAATGGTTTTGGATACCTTTCATATTATGAAAAGATATCAGAAGAGATATATCCCAACCTGCACGCATATACATTCATTTTCAATGACAACAATCCTTATACAAAAATTTACCAGTATGACTTTGCCGGAGTGAGCGAGTTTTATCATTATATGGATACAATATCTTTTAAAAATACTTTTAAAGCAGATAATGACAGTATCCTTTCTGCATTTTCAACATATTTTGACAGACAGACCAATTTTACAGTTATGGTTTATAAAAACGGAGAATTTATTTTTACACAGAACGGAACTTCACCTGCGGGATATTACACCATACCATTCAACACAGTCATCCAGCTGGATGAAGGCGATGAGTTCACAATTGCCATAAACAATCACAACAAGGGCTATAACTGCATTCCAGTATGTTCAGCAGAGGAAATTACCAAAAAAACTTTCAGCCAGAACGTTTCCTTCATAAGCCTTGATGGTGAAACCTGGTTTGACCTTTATGACTATGCGGATTCATGCAATGTTGCCTGCATAAAGGCATTCACCCAAAACATCAATCTGACAGACATCAGAATAAAAATCGATGAATTCGACACAGTAAACACAAATAATTTCAATATCAGAGTCGAATTCAGTGACGTTGACATGGATTTCATCAACTACTGTCTTGTGAAATTCATAATCGACAACAGCACATATTATGGCCAAATCAGAAATGGAGTGGCCAATTTGAATATAAATCTTGAAGATGGTCAGCATACCCTTTCTGCCCAGTACAGGGACAATCTTTTTGAATCAAACATCGTTAGCTTCAGCTTTACAGTGAAAAAGAACGATGAGGATGTCTCATTCAATGCGATTCAGGATCTGATTAACAATGCAAAGGACACAGTCAGCCTTGATAGGGATTATTTCTACAGCGAAAAATTCGATGATAGGGAATATGGAGTGCATGTAAATAGGACTTTAACCGTAAACGGTGCCGGACATGTTATCAACGGACTTGGTAAAGCAACAGGATTTTACATAAGCGCAGACAATGTCGTTTTAAATGACATAATATTCAACAATACATTATCCTCAAACGGAGGAGGAATATTTATTGCAGCCAGAAACGTCACACTGAACAACTGCAGCTTCATAAATTCTCATGCTCTTCAAAATGGTGGCGGAATCTATTCATTATTCGATGTCAGTTTAAACAACTGCAGATTCCTCAACAACTCAGCAAATATGGGCGGAGGACTGTATCTGATTGCAAGTAAAACCACAACCATCAGAAATTCCATCTTTGAGGCCAACACTGCAGATAAATACGGCTCTGCAGTCTATATGGAAGGTCTTGGAAATGTTATGGTTACAGCTTCAAACTTCACAGGAAACGCTGCCCGGTCCAACGGAGGAGCAGTAAGGACAAGTGTATATTCCAACAGTTTTGAAAAGTGTTTGTTTAAAAACAACTCTGCAATTTCAGGAGGAGCGGTATTTTCCAAAGCGTATGTAAATGAATTTATAAACTGCCGATTTGAAAGAAATTCCGTTAATAATTCCGGTGGTGCAATAAATGCCCACAATACAATAAACATTTATGATTCTGATTTCATCAGCAATTCCGTTTCTGAAAATGACCGTGGCAATATAGGAATACTTGGAGGTTATGGCGGAGGTGCCATAATCTCTTATGACAATATGAATATCTATCGCTCAAATTTCATAAACAATAGTGCAGCTTCCGATTCCGGAGGAGCTCTCTATACCAGCAAGTTTCTGAATGTCTATGACTCCCAATTCATAAACAATACCGCCCCACATGGCGAAGGTGCAGTTTACAACACTGAGCTGCAAATGATAAAATCTGCCGATGCAATTTGGAAATTCGCCCAGTCACGCTACTACAACTCCATATTTATCGGAAATCATGCAAATAACGGAGGAGCCATATACGGCAGCGATTTGATAGTGAACTGTACTTTCACAAAGAATTCCGCTGCCAATATAGGAGGTGCACTCTATGGTGCAAAAATCATCAACAGCTCAAAATTTATCAATAATTCAGCAAAATACGCAGGTGCAGTCTATTACAATGGAATGAGTGAATTTTATATATTTAACAGCGATTTTACAAGAAATCATGCCCAAATTGGAGGCGCCATTTATTCCGAGGAATATGAGAATTATAATTCAGGATTTATTTCAAACACAATAATTAACTCTTCAAGATTTGCAAACAACTCAGCAGACGATGGGGGAGGCAGTATCTGCAGCATGGGAATATTGAATGTTTACAACTCAGAATTTGAAAATAACTCAGCTCCGTTTGGAGGAGCAATTTATAGTGAAAATGAATTAAACATCACCGAATCATGCTTTAGCGACAACATGGCCGATACAAGCGGAGGAGCAATTTACATGGGCGGAGAGGAAAATCATACAGTCATGAAATGCGAATTTATAAACAATACCGCAAACTTTGGAGGCTCATTATTTGCATTGGAAAATGCTGAAATTTCATCATGCCTCTTTAAAGACAACACTGCCCATTCATACGGAGGAGCCATTGATTTTTATGAAAACGGAACCTACACACTCACCGCATCAAGCTTTAAGGCCAACAGTGCAAATTACGGTGGTGCAGTCTACATCTATGCCGGTAATGAAGAGATAATGGCATATCTCAATGTTTCTGAGTGCAACTTTACGCAGAATAATGCTTTAAGAAGCGGAGGAGCATTTTACACAGATGCCAGAACACAGATAGAATCATCCAGTCTCATAAACAACACCGCCAGATGGGGAAGCGCCATGTACTGTGCAGCCTACATATATGTTGACAAGACAAACATCACATCCTCACAGGACATCCCGGCGATTGAATATTCATATCACTACAGTGATGATAAACCGGCCTATGGAAAACTGGATTTGAAAAACAACACTATCGATGTTGAAGGCAAAACTGTCCACTACAACGTTAACGGAGTCGATTCTGATACCAAACTGTATCTGGTCTTTGCAGACCTCACAACAGTCAAAGGCCAGAACGTAAGTGTGTGCCGCATGGAAGATGCAGACGGAGATGCAATATACGTAACAGGATTTGGAAAACTCAATATAACACTGACTGATCAGAGCAACAACAGAATCCAACTTTTATTGAATTATTCAAAAGATTATGAAGGATTTTATCTGGATACAACTTCCCTGGACTATGGAACATACTCACTTTCAGGAACAATTACAAACGATATTCTCAAATACAGCGTGAAAACCGCAGTTCTCCAGATTACAGATGAATTCGGCAGAACAGCCCCTGCAATTTTAGCATCATCTCTTGTAAAAGTATACGGAAAAGGGGATAAACTTACCATAACATTAAAAGACACCAACGGAAATGTTATTTCAGATGCGCCTTTAAGCGTCAAATTAAACGGAAAGACAAGCATTTTAGTTACAGACTCCAATGGCCGTGACAGCATGAATGTAAATCTCGTGCCTAAAACTTATTATGCCCATATAAGCTTTGAGGACAACGGATACTACACTTCCGCACATACGACAGTTAAAATTACCATCAAAAAGGCTACACCTAAACTTACAGCCAAAAAGAAAACATTCAAAACAAAAAGCAAAAAGTACACAGTTACACTTAAAAACAACCTTGGAAAAGCTATGAAAAAAGTGAAAGTTACAGTTAAAGTCAAAGGAAAGACCTACACCGCGAAAACAAATTCAAAAGGAAAAGCCACCTTTAAGCTGAAACTGACTAAAAAAGGAACTTTCAAGGCCACAGTTACATATAAAGGCAATAAATATTACAACAAGGTTACTAAAAAAGTGAAAATAACAGTTAAATGATTAACCGTTCATCACATAGTCCTGGCTTTTAAGCTCATTATCCTCCAAATCGGTCAGTCTGAAACCAATGTGAGTTACGTTATCGCTTTTAAGATAATCTGTGCATATAATGCCTGATTTAAACTCATCTGCCGTTGAATTTATTTCATATACCATCGTATCGTCCTTATCGAAAAATCTGATGTTCATGAAATACTTTTCCTTATCAACCGGCAGGTTATAGGATTCTCCGTAAACGACATATTTAAAATCACCCCCTGAAGGAGTGACTTCAACGTGAGTAATGTTCATTGAAAATACACCGTCATCACTCGTCATCTGCCCTGTCGGAATAATGACTGCAAAATAAATAAAAAGCAATGCAATGATAACCGGAACGGCTATACGGGCATATTTTTTAATGACGTTATGCCTGCGGCGGGGATTTCTTTTTTCAAAAGCTGCAAGATATTTGGAATCGACTTTAGGATATGAAATACGATTATTTGAAATCTTTCGAACAAGGGTTTCCAGCTGCATTTTGCAGTCGGGAAATGAATTCAGTTCATTTGGATTTTGTAAAATAAACTCAAGATTGCCCTTCAATCTTGTATCATCGATGTTTAATATTATGATTGGAATTTCTCTGGAAAATGCAATGTCAGTTTCGGTAATGACATAATTTGTATCCTTTGAATTTTTTGAAAGAATGAAAACAAAGGAGTCTGAATTTTCAATTGCAGTGGTTATTTCGTCAACGGGATCATCAGGTTCCATTTCCCTGGATTTAATCCATGATGAGATATTGTTTTCCTCAAGTATATGATAGAGCGCTTCAGCGGCATCCTCATCATCTACATCATAGCATATGAAAACTTCATGACTCATATCAAAACCTCTCATTTAGCATTAATGTATCCTTCAAACAGGTAATTGAAGAGCTCCTCATCCATGGATGAGAATCTTAATATTGCTTTTAATGTTAAAAATTCATTTCTGATTACAAGACCATGTATGATGGCCAGTATCCAGATAAGAACAAATATTACGGCAAAAAGGATAAACATAGGATAATATATGAACAGATAGTCGGCTATCTGGAAATATAAAATTAAAAGCACCAGTGTTGGAATCAGATACAGCAATCCCATAAAAACCCATTTCTTTTTGTTGGCCGTAATTCCCATATATATAAAAGAAGCCCAGTAGACAGGCAGGCAGAGAAGTGCCAGGGATATCCAGTCATGTTTATGCCTTGAAAAGTCGGTTTTTTCAAAATTGGTGAAATCAACTACAACCGGAACGTCATTTTTTTCATCGCATATTTCCCTTGCATCCCTAACAAGTTTTTCAAGATAATCTTCAGGATTAGGATATGCCGCCAGCCACTGCATCACCTTGAGATAGTATCCCATATGTTCACTCGGCTCGGATCCGTCAATATTGAATGAAATTATAGGCTTGTCATACTTATATGCCATGTGGATTTCATTTTTTACGTATTTTGACTCCTGGGAAAATTTAGAATAGATTAAAACCACCATTTTTGCGGATTTTATGCCTGCACCAATTTCATCAATATAAAGCCTTCCGGACGGAATGTCTTTTGTGGCAATCCAGCATGAGAGTCCGTTCTTTTCAAGTGTGAAATGTATCTTGTCTGCAATGTCCTGATTGGCTGTTGAATAGCTTATAAAAACATCATGTTGTATGGTCATAATATCACCCTACTGTTGAATGCGGTATCTACAACGAATTCCCTGTTGTTTGCTTCAAAGAGATACACCGTTGCAGGTTTTGTGAAAGTAAGGTTGTCCTTGTTGAATGAGTCAAAAGGAATAATCATTGAATGATATTTAAAACCGCTTCCGTCATCAAATTCCATGGTGAGCAAATAGCAGCTTTCATTTTTATAATCGATACTTCCCTGACTGACTTTGGCAAAATGGTTCAGCAGATTGGAAAGTCTCCCATCTGTGGAGTTAACTTTGCTGATGTCCATATTATAGAAATCATATGCCGCATTTCTGAATTCAACCTTATCTCCGACTACATTGTATTCAGAACTTGAAGGATAGGTCACAAACATCGAATCAGTTACATCAATCTGTGAATCCCTGTACTCATAGCTCATAATGGAATAAGCCCCATAAATCAAAAGGATTGCGGCAGTTGCAATAATGAGATATTCAATCATTTTTTTATTCATAATCCACCAATGAATAAGCTTATAATATTTGTTATGATTTTTAAAATATTTAAGTTTGTATCCGATTTCAAAAAAACACGGCCATCAACAGATTATCCTAATATAAACTTAAAAACAATAAGGAAATCACTGACATGGATATTGCATCATTGCAGGTGATAATCTACACCGGCTACGAGGAGTCCCGACAGGAAATTAAGTCTGTTTTAACAAATTTGCTGTTTTGGGCAACTCCGAAAAATATCAAAACGAGACATTTGGCCATACAACAGCACTTTAATCGGATATTATTTTTAAAGCAAAAAACTTTAGGAAAACATTGAAAAAATAGATAAAAAATACAGAATTAAAAAAAGATAGATAAAAAAGAATAATCCCTTCAAAAATGAAGGTAAACTTATAGGAAAATTAATTTCCCGCTATTAATTTATTAATCTATGCCAGTGGACGTAATCCAGCTAAACGGCCGAAACCACCAGCTTTCTTATGTCCAGGACGATCTTTTGTTATAGGTCCAAATACTATCATAATTATCACCATAAATCAATTTTTTCAATTACATTTCTGTAATCTAAATAATAATATATGCAGCCCCGCATATAAAGTTTTTCGAATGCAAGTACTTGCTTACATCTTTAAATAGTGAAAAAAGAATTAAAAATGCTTAAAATATGAAAATATATAATTTAAATAATTATTTAATTAAATAAAAGAAAATAACATGATTAAAGCTTCTGCTTTATGCGACTTAATACATCCGGATTACATATTAACATAAAGGTGATGATATGGATGACGGTACCAAATGCTGTTTGGGAATAATTGTGATATTTGTCATTGCGGCCCTTTTTCTTTTATGGCCGCAGCCGAAAGATCCCCTAAAAACAGAAATTGACATAACAGGCTACCATGCAGACGAAAACGGAACAGGATATATTGAAATTGACTGCCGTTACTATGAAAATGAAACAAAAACCGATTATTTGGAAAACGCAAGCGTTGAAGTGAACATAACCTATGAAAACAACACGACCGTGAAATACACTCTTGTGTCGGATTACTTCGGAGATGTGAAAATTGAGAACCTGGAACCTGGAGAATACACCGTTTCAGCACGCATTCTTGGAGATGACACATATGCCCCGTCAGCTAAAAGCGATACGGTGGAAGTTGGAGAATACATCGCACCGGCAAGCACGGATTATGACACAGGATACAGTACAGATTCCAACTACCAGACATACACAACTACACGCTACTACTGGGTTTACGTCTAAACGCTAAAAAATTAGTCTTTGATAATCCGCCCCGTGCGGATTATTTTTTTTCTTTTGATGAAAAATTTTTCATGCATCAATTATATTAACATATCTTATCATACATTTACATGACTGATTATAAGGGGCATGAAAATGGGAAACATACATATAGACCTGATGTATTTTATCAACAACGGCCTGCAAAGTCCTTTTTTGGACACCGTAGTGCCTATAATATACTCAATCACCGATGTAAGAGTGATATTTGCCCTGATTATTCTGGTTTTGATAGGATCAAAAATCTTAAAAAGGGACAGGATTTTCAAAATCGCCCTGTATTGTCTTGTGGCATACTTCTTTTCGATTGTTCTGATAATGATATCAAAAACATTCTATCCGAGTCCAAGGCCATTCATAGCCCTTGAAGGCATACGGCTGGCCGTCAATGATAACGGTTTTTATTCCTTTCCGTCAGGACATTTCGGCATTTCAACTACAGTGCTTTCAACCGTTCTTTTGACGGCCGACAAATACAGGCGAGAACTGCTTGTTGTGACCGTCATATATCTGGCGATATTATCATTTGTGGTCATTTACGGAGGAGTCCACTATCCGATAGACATTATCGGAGGAGCAATAATCGGCGTAATTTCTGCGCTGATTACTGTGAAAATACTTAAAAAAAGGTTTAATTGAGAAATAGTTTAGAGGTAAATAATATTGGATTTCCGGCTGCAGGCTTGTGTAGGTTGGTATATGTTCACCGCCAACGGCAAGATGGGGTTGCATTGCCGGTAGCATTTCCGGTTTTCCAATAGAAGTTTGTAAGATCTGACCAGTCACCAGGATATGGAACACCAGGTCGTATTATTATCCTAAATCTTTTTAGGCAATCTAAATAATAATATATAACACCCCACATATAAAGTTTTTCGAAAGCAAGCACTTACTTACACCTTAAATGATTAAAAAAGAGTTAAAAATGCTTAAAATAGAAAAATATAAAATTTAAAAAAAAATAGTTTAAAAATAAAAAGGGAGATTTGAAAATCAGATGATTTTCGCATATCCCAATTATTTTTTTCTGGTCATTAAAGTTGCTCCACCAAGAACAGCACCGATTGCCAGGAGCACTAAGATTGGATTTCCGGTAGCAGGCATTGTGTGGGTTGTTGTATGTTCCCCGCCAGCGGCATGTTGGGTTGCATTGCCGGTAGCATTTCCGGTTTCATTTCCAATAGGAGTTTGAGTTGGGTCAGTTCCATCAGCATGGTATGGAACACCAGGATCGTACATGTCACCATCAGTAGCATTACCAGTAGGATCAGTTCCGTCAGCATGGTAAGGAACACCAGGGTCATACATGTCACCGTCAGTTGAATTATTACCAGCAGAAAGTGTAGGATCAGTTCCATCAGCATGGTATGGAACACCAGGATCGTACATGTCACCGTCTGTCATACTTAAGATACCGTCGTCGGCCGCACTTACTGCACATGCAGAAAGAATTACGCAGAAAACTGCAAGAATTGCAAATATTTTGTTTTTGAATTTCATTTTTATGCCTCCATTAATGTTTATTCCTTTTTGATGAGTATAAAATGCAAGTGTCTGATTTCACAAATCAACACTGCTTTGCACAATTAATTATATAAACAAGCCCATATATAAAGTTTTTCGAATGTTAGTGCTCACTTACATCTTAAAACAATTAAAAAAATAAAAATAAAACTTATTTCACTTTGAATCGTATGTTTAATGGATTAAAAATAAAAAAAAGATATTTGATACTCCAAGATAAAAAATTACAATTTTTCCACATAAAAATATTTTGTGGGAAAAAACAGGACACCAATTAATCGCATCCGTTAAAACTTGACCGATTTGACCAAACCGCCTTATGTGAATGATGCAAATATGTGAAAGTGATACTGGAAACAGACGACATTAAAAATAGAATCAGTCATTTACAAAATAGTTGTAAATCTCATCTTTGACTTCATTTAAAATCTTGAATTTGAAATTGACGATAGGCTGCTCTTTGTCATTGATTGTACGATACATCTGCTTATATTTCAAAGGTTCAAGCTGGCCAATGTAGTAAAACTCAATTCCCTCGTCGTTGTTTTTCTGTATGAAAAGCTCAACGTCAAGACCGTTGTAGTTGATTAACGGTTCAAGTTCGGCTGAAGAAGTTTTTCTGTTGTTTCTGCTCATCCAGTTGAAGGTATCCTTGGATATGAAGTGATCCTCGTAGTTAATGGTTTCAGATATGTCTTCGGACTTGTTGTAGGTTACGAATATCGGACAGGTATTGTACTTTATCTTGTATCCTCCGATGTTCTGGCCGTTCATGAAATGTTTCCAGTTGAGGATTCTCAAAACGTCCTCCCTTGAGTACTTCTCATATAGCTTGAACGGGTTCTGGCTTTTATAGACATGCTCGTATTTGAAAAATGCGTATTTTAAGGCATCTTCAAAGTGTTTTAGATAAACAGGATTTGCAAGACACTTCCTGAAATAATCTGAAATTTCAAACCTGTGTGATTTGTCATTATTGCCATCATATTTGAAGAAGATATCCTCATAATCAATTGCCTCGCCGACAAAACCCTTGACGGTGTTTGCCTGATATCCTTCGCCTTTTTCCTTTCTGTAGAAATTAAGGCTTAAGAAGTTCATTGCACCGTAAATTGATTCATCCTGGTTTGTCAAACCGTAAACCTTCATCAGACAATCCCCAATCATTTCAATTGTGAAGTATCTGTTGTATTTAAGGCAGTTCAGGATGACAAGCTCATGTGGCCGTATGGCCTTGATTATCTTTTTGGAGATGAAACTCAGTGACGCAAGCTCCATATCTGAAAGTTCAGACGAATAGTCGTCCTCAATATCCCTGAGGAAAGTGTGGTATGTCGGATAGTCCTTGTGGTTGAGGATGATTTCCGGATTGAATTCTGCGTTGATTGCGAAGTCATATAATGAAGGAATCCTTCCCAACTTATATTTTAAATTAGCGTACTTTTGTTTAAACAGTGTCTTTTTGGAAAATGAAGAGTTATTGATTGAGTCATATATACGCTTTCTTGAAATCTCATCAAAGTTGATAGATGAAGCGCCGGGAATTACCTTACTTCCCTCCATCAGATATTTTCTTATTTTATCCTTGTCATAGGACCGATCCCCTGAAAGCGCAATCGGAATCATGAAGTTGTTCTTGTAGTTGCCGATAAAGTCAAGGATTACCACATACTCCTTGTTTTTGAATTTCCTCAGACCTCTTCCCAATTGCTGAATGAAAATAATTGGAGATTCAGTTGGTCTGACTAATAAAACCTGGTTGATTTCTGGAATGTCAACACCCTCATTAAAGATGTCAACCGTAAAAATGAATTCAATCTTATCCGGATTTGAGTCGTTGGTAAGCCTGTCGATGGCTTTTTCCCTTTTCTCCTGTGAATCATCACCTGTAAGCACAACAGATTTATATCCCCTTTTGTTGAACTGTTCAGATAAAAGTTTGGCTTCCCTTTTTCTTGAGCAGAACACCAAAGCCTTTCTCCTGTCTCCAGAATATGAGTAAAAGTTTGATTTTTCAATGAGATAATTTACCCTTTCATCAGAGGCCAAAAGATTGAAGTCGGTGAAGTCATCATCTATTGTGGAGTCTTCAAACTCGACGTCTGTAATTCCGAAATAGTGGAACGGACATAACAAATCCTCTTCAAGAGCTTCCTGAAGTCTGATTTCATGAGCGATGTTATTATCAAAAATGTCATATATGTTAAATCCGTCGGTACGCTCAGGTGAAGCGGTCATTCCCAGAAGGAATTTCGGCTCGAAATAGTCAATTACTTTCAAGTATGACAAAGCACCGGCCTTGTGAACCTCATCGACAATGATGTAGTCAAAATAATCCTTAGGATAATTTCTGTAGACGTCTTCCTTGGACATTGTCTGGATGGTTGAGAAAAGATAAGGTTTTTTGAAATCCTTTGAAGTGCCTGAAAGAAGGCCGAAATTTTCATGGTCTTCGAAAATATGCTTGTATGCGTTAATGGACTGTTTTGCAATCTGTTCACGGTGGACTAGGAATAAAAATCTTTTAGGTTTGAAATCCTTTACGGCGAATGCTGAAGCGTATGTTTTACCTGTTCCTGTGGCCGATACCAGAATTGCTTTGTCTTCTCCTTGCTTTATGAGATTTCTAATGTTATCCAAAAACTCCTCCTGCATGTAGTTTGGAGTGAGCGTTATGTTTTGCTCCTTGATTTTTTCCCTGATTTTTCTCAAATCGGCGAACTTCTTGTTGTCGTTGTAAATCTTTTCATACTGGGGAAGTACGTCTTTTAAATCATCTGCTTCGTCCCATAAAGTGTTGAATTCCCTCTTGATTTGGGTAAGCATTTCTCCCTGACCGAGTGATGTGAACTCAACGTTCCACTCCTTGTTGACGGATAATGCGTTCATCGTTAGATTTGAACTTCCGACAATTCCCTTGTAGAGATCATCTTTTTTGAAGATATATCCCTTGGTGTGGAAACCTTCCTTATCCTGTGAGTAGATTTTTATCCGGATGTTTTTAAATTCGTTGAGTTTTCTCAATGCCTTGGGTTCAGTGAAGGTGAGATAGTCAGTGGTGAGGATTTTGCCCTGAATGTCGTGTGCTTCGAGATATCTGAAATCCTCTAAAAGTGGTGTGATACCTCCCATAGTGATGAACGCTGATGAGATGATGAATTCATCGCAGTTTTTAAGTTCATCCTTTATGGAATTGATTACCTTAGTGTTTTTGTCATTGTACAATAGCTTTGGACGATAGTCCTCACTGGAGTTTGAAAATTCATTTATGAATGCGGTTTCAGCGCCCTTTAAAATGTTTTCAGGATTCATTTATGATAGCTCTTCTTTTTCTTTTTCCAGGTGTGCTATTAGGTCATTTATTTTGTCCAGTTGCATTTGGAACTGATCCTTTCTTGGTGAGTCCGGCAGTTTTTCTACTTTGGATTCGAGGTTTGATTTTAGATTTTGGGCATCTTCGATTCTTTTTTCAATGTTTTTAATGTCATCTGTATCCATATTAATCACCCATAGTTTCTTTTAAGTAATCAATAATCTGAATGTCAGCAGGAATCCAGTTAACTGTATCTAAGTCTGCTTTGGCAAGCCATCTGGCATCATTATGTTCCAGTAGCTTTGGAGTTCCTTCAGTTATTATTGCCTCAAAGCAGCTCATCTTGAGATAAAAAGTAGGATATTGATATTCTAAGTCTAGGGCGAATTTTGTTGGTTTTATGATGCAGTCGAGTTCCTCTTTGATTTCTCTGATTAGAGCCTGCTCTTTTGATTCATTGTTTTCTATTTTTCCGCCTGGAAACTCCCACATGTTTATGAATTCACCGTAGCCTCTTTTTGTGGCTAAAATTTTATTGTCCTTTTTGATAATAGCTGCTACAACATTTAAAGTTTTCATGATTAGTCATCTCTGGTTTAATATTTAGCAGCTTACATTATATAGTTTAATAAAAAAGGCAACTTACCACAATTTATAGTAATTTTCGTCGTCCCCTTTGGAAATAATTCCCAAATCAATTAATTCCTCAATATTTTTAATAATTATAGGCTCAAAACTTTTTCCTTGAACTGCATATGATTTTATACGATCTTGTTCAAGTACATCATTAACCGTGAAAATATCCGAATTTATATCATCTACTGAATCAAAAATTAATTTTGTTACTCCTTCAATTTTAGAAATTAATTCTTTACTTTTATTTTGACTCAATTTAGTGATAACCGGTTTAGTTACAATTTCATCATTCTCTTGTAAAATTTCAACAGGAGCCTCATCAACAATTACATTCTCAAAAATACTGTAATCAACTTCATTTCCAACTAATATTTCTTTTAAAATAAATTCTAAATTAATATTTTTGCCCTGATTTAATTCATTGGAAATATTCTCATAACCAATATAAATTACAATTTTTATGGACTTTTTTCCAATACCTGCAATCAAAAACTCATATTTTTTTGTACCTACATATGCATCAACAGACATTTTCTTTAATGCTTGTTTATTAGCAGTTGCACGTAAGTTTAATTCTGATGCACTATCTAAATTAGGTTTTTTTACTTTATTAGGATCAATAATTATTTGTTCAATAAGGTACTCCAATCCATCATCAATACCCTTTTGAACAGAATTAATTATTTCAGAATAATAAAAAAATTTTTCAAGTTGTATAGCTTTCTGTCCAATTCCTGAAATTTTAAATTTATACTTATTTTGACCAATTGGAATGATTACTGAACTTTTTATTAAAGATTTTCTATTAGCAACTGCAACATTTCTAAATTCTTCTTCTTTATACACCATAAAAACACCTTAATTGTAGTCAAAGTCCAATTTTTTCTTTATCAAATTTATCAATAATAGAAGTTTCAAGATAATCTACAAAATCATCATTATCCCAATATATATCATTTAATATATGAATACCATGATAAGCATATGATTGAGCTATTTCTACAATCCTATTAGTATCACCCAAAACATCAACCGTCCCATCAATATAAACTGCAAATGCTTTAATTATACTCCAAGCATCACGACTAAAACTTTCCAATCTAATTAATCCATCAGACAATCTAGGAGTTCTTTTTTTTAGAATATTTTTTCCTTCTTTCTCATAAGCTAAAAATATAGATATTAAAAACAAATCAGCATTTTCAACACCTTGTAAAACCCCATGTTTTACACGCAAGTCTTGATAAATATTACGATCTGATTTACTAATATAAACTCTATCCTTAATTTTTTTTTCACTCATTTAAAACCACCCAAGACTTAGATCCATTATTTCCTTCATCATGCTGAATTCTATATTCATAAAATACTTTTTCTTTTATTCCATTTTTAAAATCTTCATTATACTCCGTATCAGTAACTAATAAAGTTACTTGTTTATTAGCCATGTATTTTGGAAATGTTTTAGAAATATTATTTATCATTTCAGGACCTAATCTACCCATAGGAGTATCAATAATTATTGGCAATTTAAACGTAGAAATATTATTCAATGCAGCAACAAATGATAATGCTAAAACTAATTTTTCACCTGCAGATAATGTCCCTGTTGAACTGATATCCCCAGTAACCTCCACTAAACTAACATCATAATTTTTTGAAATTAATACCTTTTCAAAATTATTTTTCCACATTAACTGTTTAAATTGTTCTGAAGTAGCTTTTTCAACATTCTTTCTAATATTATTATCAATAACATCCTTTAATTCTTCAACATATTTAATTACATCATTGCAAAGATCTAATTGTTTTTTAAGATTATTAACTTTTTTATTATTAGACTCTTGTCTTTTTTGATTAGTATACGCAATATTTAATTTACTTTCAGTTTCATTTAATAAGATCTTAGCTGCAGTTTTTTCAGATATTTTATCATCTCTCTCTTTTTCTAATGTTTTTATCTGATTATTTA
>NZ_JAZQIJ010000185.1:0-3253 GCF_045541095.1 Methanobrevibacter sp. | reverse complement strand
AAAGAAGTATCTCTGTACATTTTTAGAGGACGGCAATATCCCGATTGATAACAACCGTGCTGAAAATGCCATCAGACCATTTGCAGTCGGTCGCAGGAACTGGCTGTTCAGCAATACTGCCAACGGAGCAAAATCCAGTGCTATATGGTATTCTATTTTCTCGACTGCTCAGGCAAACGGACTGGATGCCGAAAAATATCTGATTGACTTGTTTTCTCATTCTCCCGGAACTATTCTTCTGCCCTGGAATGAATCCTAAGTTCTCGCCGTATGATTCGGCGAGAGCTTTTGCTATCTGGGACGCATTTTATTTTACGCTTACCTATATCACGTATTTACGGCTTTTCTCATGCGTCAAATAATCTTTAAAAATACGCATATTCAATTGGTGGAGGCGACCCGTGCAGTGTCTTATATGCGAAAATGGAACTTTTGAAAATGAGGCACGGCTATATATCGCCATTTTCTGCATTTCTGATTTTTGTGTTTAAGGTCAGTTGCGAGGTAAGAATCACATCTGCTGAATAGATAATAGGGAAGTGTAACAGATGATACATCAGTTTCAATTTATCATTCAAAAATTTTAGACTGGTAACTTTTTGTGTTTAAGGTATGGTGCGGTTATGTGTTTAAGGTAAGTTACGAGGTGTTTTTATCAGATGCCTAACAATCAGAAACAATCAACTGCACAGCAAAACAAAAAGCCAGATATACCACAATTGCAGTATATCCGGCAATATTTTCAATACTTATTCATCATTTATTTTTCAAATTTCACCAGCTTGTTTCAAAACTATCTGTACAACTTGATTACTAATATAAAATCCATTTATTTTGAGTGTATCAAGTAATGGAGCAACTTCATCAATGATTCCAGATTGTTTCGCTTTTACCAGAACTCCCATTGTACCTACAACAGGCAAACCCAGAAATTTTGCTGTTTTTTTGGCTGCATTATCATCAATAATCAGCAAATCAGCTCTGGGATTTTCTTGTGCAAGAATCATAACCTCAATTTCTCCGGCATGAAGTTTAGCACGATATAATGCATAATTCTCAGGATGCTCAATTGGAACAATATGAATCCAGTTAAGAGATTGATTTAATATTTTGCTTGCAGTATCATTTTTCTCACATACTTCATGATATACTGCTTGTGGGATATAGATTTCATTATAAAGCAGCCGAAGCAAATCTAGTTTTCCAATATTGCTCAATGCAATTAACGGAGTGGAATTTACAATTACTCTACGCATTGTTCAGTTCCTCAAGAAACTCATTTTCATCATCATAGTGAAAAATAGAAACACCATTTTCACCAAGGTATTTTATAAAATCAGTTTTTGTCATTCCAGCAATTTCGGCACAATAACCGAGAGAAACTCCGTTTTTAGTATAGTAACTGAGTGCAACTGCTTTCCTTGCATAAGCTTCCGCTAAACTTTGTGTCATTTTAGTATCGAACAGAACCCCTTCAGGGATATTTACAGATATCGACATCATAAAAAGCACCTCCAATCCTCTTGCCTTTCATTATACCACAAAAAAAGAAAATATGCAATAGTATTTCTTAAAATTTCTTGATAAATAATGCTGATATTTTTATCTTCGGAAACTAACTTCTATGCACCAAAAAGCCGGATATACCACAATCGCAGTATATCCGGCTTTTTGAGTATCAATTATTTCAAATCCAATTCTTCATGAAAGTCATAGCCTTTTGTGCCGTTAGCAACAAGTTTCAGTTTTCTGCCTATGATTTCGTGAGGAAACTCAAATTCACCAGCATCAATCAGTTCATCAAAATCTTCACTTTCAAACCATGCTGTTCCTGCTTCGGTATAGCTGATTCCATCGTTGCCAAGACCAAGTACGGCTAATTCATATACTTTTTCATCTTCATGGTATTTTATGCCTGTAACAAGAGCTTCTGTTAATTTAGAATCGTTCTCAAATCTGAAATACATCATAGCTGTTAATCCTCCCTGTTATCATTGAAATAGTTTATTGTATCATTATCAATTGTTAAACCTTGATTGAAGTGAATTACAACTTCATCTTCATCAATTTTAACATCATGGATAACTGCATCCCTCAAAGCAATTGCTTCCGGTGATTTCTCTGTACTCATGTACTGCATAAACTTGTGAACTAACCTTTTATAGGTTTCTTCATCAATTTCTTCTTTATCCTGCGACTTTGCTTCAAGCTGTGTTCTGAGAATCTGCAATTCTGCTTCATTTTTCTGCAATTTATCAAGTATTGTCTGGGTTGCTTTTCCTGCTTCGAGGTAAGCGGTTAAATTATCCTGTGCTGCTTCAAGACCATGAATTTTATTTATCAGTGCATTGACCTCAACACCCTGCATAGCATTCTGAACAGAAAGTTTGGTATTCATTTCCTGAATGATTTTGCCCTTATTTTCAGGGTTAAAAATGCATTGCTGAACTGCATAGAATGTGAATTGGTTCAATTGTTCCATTTTTACACTTTTGATTCCACAAGTACAATTTCCCTTATAATGGAAGTATTTTCTTCCATTGCTTCCGTTTACAATTCCGCTGAATGCCTTTCCACATTTTGCACAATGCAATTTTCCGTTTAAAGGGTAATGGTTCTTGCTTGCTCTGTGCTGATATTGCTTTGCATGAGATTTCATTTTGACCTGTACTTTTTCAAAATCTTTTGCCGAAATGATTGCTGGCATACCTTCCTTAATCTGGATATATTCTGATTTTGATGTATAGGAATTTCTCTTGCCTTCGGAATTTTTCGGAGTGGAACGGTCGTAAACATAAGTACCCATATACTTTGGATTTCTCAAAATTGCATTGAGGGAAGCCTTTGAAAAGTCGTTTCCTTCTGAGGTTTTATAACCATTTTCTTTCAGGTGTTTGATGATGTAGCTGTAGCCCATTCCTTGTAAATAAAGTTTATAAATCTCTTTAATGATAGGGGCTTTCAATTCATCAATTTCATAGAATCCTTCTGCATTGACCTTGTAACCAATGGGAGGCGAACCGCCTAAATGTCTGCATTGTTTTGCACATTCCAATAATCCGGCTCTTGTGTTTCTGGAAAGCGTTTCGGAAAAGTCCTCTGCAACGGCTGCTTTGATTGTTGTTAAAAGTTTGCTTGTTTCCGTATTCGTATCAATGCCATCAGTTACAGAAATCAATCTGATGCCATTTTCAGCGAACCACTCCAAATCAGAAAGCTGATTTTTAGCATTTCTGTGAAGTCTGTCGATAGC
>NZ_JAZQIJ010000184.1:0-4711 GCF_045541095.1 Methanobrevibacter sp. | reverse complement strand
CATCAGTTACAAGACCACCAATAGATCCCAAAGTTGCTGGTTCAATCTTTACTGCATAGAAAGGACCTTCTTTGATTGCAGTCAAAGTTGCACCATATTCATCAGCTTCACCTGCATCAACTAAAGCATTCACATCTGCTACAGTATTTACTAAGGCTTCTGCATTAATTCCAGCTACTGCAGCCAAGTCTTCAAGAGTATCTGCCTTAAATCCAAGATTTCTTGAAACAGCTTCTTCTGCCAAAGCTGCAAATGGATTGACTCCATCTACAACAATAAAGAAACTCTTAGCTCCAGCTTTCTGTGCATTGATAAAGTTTGTGTTGTAGATTGGATAGTCAGCATTCACATCACCAATACGTGTTCCTTGATCACTGATAACAAGCTGTCCAACCCATCCTAAAACATTCAATCCTGAAGTGAAGTGTGCAGTTTTATCAATCACTCTGAATCCAATAACTCCACCAGTGAATTTTGTCATTGCATTGACAGACTGACCAAGCTTGATGCCATCACCCTTGTTTCCTGGTGCTGCAAATGAGAATGTCTTTACCATTTCAGGTGCATATAATTCCATCATTTCTTCGCTCTGGTCGAAGCCACCTGTTGTAAGAATGACAGATTTTGCATTGATTGTATAATTCTTTTCATCACTAGAAGCTTTTACACCTGTTACAGCATCTCCGCTAGTCAATAATTCAGTTGCCTGTGTCCCAGTATAAATTGATACACCAGCTTCAATTGCTTTATCAACCAGTGGTGCAATCAAATCAGTTGCATCAGTTGCTGCATCATTTGCATTTGCATCCGTTGTATAATGAAGCTGCAAAGCATCATCCAAAATAGCACCAGTTACAGCACTTGAGAACATAACTCCCCATTCCATCAGCTTATTGATTGTATTGCCGCTTTCATTAGCCGCTTTACGAGTAATTTCTTCATCAGCGGTGTTATTGGAACGAGTCATCCAGAAATTGTACAGACCTTCAGGGTTGTTATCGAGTTCTTTGTTTACATTAGAACCTGTTGCTTTGATAATACCTGCAGATAACACAGAAGATCCACCCATACGATCCAATTTTTCTACAAGAACAACCTTTGCTCCATTTTCAGCAGCTGTAATTGCAGCAGATAGACCAGCAAGTCCTCCACCAACTACGACAACATCTGTATCCAGCGTTTCTTCAGTTACTGCAGCTTTTCCAGGCTTCACATTAAACGGTGTCACATCACCTGCTTGTTCCAGAGCAGTTTTTGTAGCTCTTAACACAGCAGCTGAAGAAACAGTTGCACCTGAATAAAGATCAACAGCGATTGATTGATGTTCAACAACATCGTTTGGCAAGTCATTGATTGCTAAATCGGTTACATAGTCAGTTTCATGGTGATCTACAACCTTCACTGAAACAATGCTTGTGTCATCAACAGTTACTTCAACTGTGATGTCACCATGGAATCCAGCCGCAGTTCCCTGATAAGTTCCAGCTATTAAAAGTGGAGCTTTTTCATCATCTTTTGGCTGTTCTGTCGTCGTTGAGCATCCACACAAAATAAGCATGAATGCCATCAGTACACATAAAAATTTTTTCATTTTCTATTCCTCCGTTCTTTTATTTTAAAGCTTGAGTACACTTTACCAAAGTACTATAATGTACTTAAAGTACAATAAGTTGATTACTGATCAGGAGAACAACATGAATAGAAATGATAAAAGATTCATCAAATGCGAACAACTTATTCGCGAAGGTTTCATTGAATTATTGAGAACTACAAATTACAACGATATTTCTATCAATCATTTGTGTTCAACTCTCTGCATAAGCAAGAATACTTTTTATGCACATTATCTTAACAAAGATGAATTATTACATACAATCGTTAATGAACAGATTGAAAATGTATTTTCTATCCAAAAAAGCAGCCAACAACCTTTTGATTCGAAGAACATCGATGATTTAAGATTTGTCTATATCCATTATTTTGAATATATACAAAATAACTCTGATTTACTGAAAATATTGTTTTCCAGAGATAACGAAATCAATTTCAACACACAAATATCGCATCGATATAAAAAACTTTTCCTTGAACTGATTAACGCAAAACATCAAGAAACGCATATCTGCCCAGATAAAATCTTAATGATTGATTATTATGTAGCTGGCGGAATTAATTTTATAAAAAACTGGTTGCTGTATCATCAAGATACAATATCAATTGCAGAAGCACAAAACATTTTATGGAATTTAAGTTCAGAAACAAACCAGTTCATTAACAATTGATTTTTGTATTCTATTTTCCAAGACAATTAATGTATTTAATGAAAAAAATGACCTGACTTATTTCTAAATCAGGTCATCATTCATTTTTCATCATTTCACTGGGGTACTTGGATACGAACCAACTTGCTTAAAAATGCTGATTTTAAGCCATTTTTGGTGCGCATCCTTTTTAGTTTTCTTTTTGACCTCTAAACCATATAAGAATGCCCTATAAAGCAGTCTTCACTCTTGTGAGAACACCTTATCTTTTAAAAAATGACCATTGATAGCCAAAATAAAACACGCTATGTTAATATAACGTGTCTTAAACATTTCTTTGTTTATCTGAAAGCTTTACTAATTATCCTTTTTCTTGTTAGCCTTAAAATCTAGGCTATTGAGAAACCAGCCAATCTATGATATTTATTATTTTTATACCTTCGTAATTGGAAGTCCCTACATCTAGTGACAACACGATCTTTTCATGATTATCATTGACTTTGATCAAAGGATGAAGTTCTCTATTTTTTACATTCTCATCAACCATAGATTGTGTCACTTGTAAATATACTTTCTCATCTTTCTTAGTAGCAATAAAATCAATTTCTAGATTATCCACCTTTCCAATCGCAACATCATATCCCCTTCTAATTAATTCAAAGAAAACAATGTTCTCTAATGAATGTCCTAAATCACGATTTCTGTAACCTAATAAATAGTTTCTTAGTCCAACATCAACAATGTAATACTTCCCTAATGTTCTCAGATATTCCTTCCCTTTAATATCGAATCGTTTGATTTCATAGAAAAAATATGATTCTTTTAATGCATTGACGTAGGATTGAACAGTATGTGCACTTGGCGTTCCTTTACGCCCCTCATCATTTAATAAACCTTCATTCACTAAAATATTACCAATTGTAGAAACAGATATATTGCTACCAATGTTGTCTGCTAAATAGAGAATTATTTTATTCAACAGAATTGGATCAGTGATTAGTTTTTGACCTTTGCGCTTCTCCCTTTCAAGAATGTCTCGCACTACAACTGTTGAATATATTCCGTCCAAAAAAATCAAAGCTTTATCAATATCAAGTCCAACATCTGAAATCCCTGGCATTCCACCAAAATTCATATAAGCATCGAATATTTCAGTCAAATCATAATGAACATCATTTTTATCAACAATTTGCTTTTTCATGTTGCCAAATAATGTATTTACTTCTATCATTTTAAAATCATAGAAATCAATAAACTCTTGAAAGGACAACGGAAACATCTTAATTTCCACATAACGCCCAGACAAATAAGTTGAATATTCTGATGAAAGCAAATAAGCATTTGATCCAGTAATATAAATATCACAATCAAAATCAACTCGAAATGAATTAACAGCATCTTCCCATCCATCAAGTCTTTGGAGTTCATCGAAAAACAGGTACATTTTCTTATTTGCAATGACTCTACCTTTTACAAAAAAATAAAAGTCTTCAACAGTCATTCTTCTAAATTCAAAAGATTCAAAATTCATTTCGATAATTTGAGATTCATCAACACCAGAATCTTTTAGATAGTTAACCATTAGTTTTAAAAGGCTCGACTTCCCACAACGTCTAATGCCAGTAATTACCTTAATAGGTTCAGTGTCACGAAATGCAATCAACTTATTCAAATAAGAATCTCTTCTTTTTAATTCACTTTTTTTCAGCATAACATTTCTCCTCGTTACAAGAATAGCATAAACTTATCAAAAAATAAAGTTTTTGCACTAAAGAGCAAAAACTTTATTCTATTTTTTAGTATTTTATGCTATAAGTTTTTCTTTTGTATTATTTGCAATATACTTACAAATCCATCATCTTCAACAAATTGGAATTTCGTTTACTTAACAGATTCATACATCGCGACTTAGCGATAGAAGTCCATCAGCAAAGCTCTACAAGGAGAACCATCTGCACCCGATAAATTCAACGGGGCAGCATTTAGAAAATAAACACCTTCAGATACCTCTGACAAACGGATTCCTTCAAGCAAGGTAACATTAGCTCCCAGAAGCGTAAGATGGACTGCCATTGGCGCGTTTTGCGGTCCGATTGTCTGAGACTCATTTCCCAGAAGTAAAATATTTGAAGAGGCAAATACCTTTGCAGCCTCTAATGACACTTCAACATTTCCTTTAATTATAATTCTCTTTGCCGCTTCTGGGTTCCGTTTTTTTGCTTTTTCAAGTATCCGGGAAGCATTGTCACCCGTGACAATCCCATGCTGCTCTGCCACATAAGCCAATCCCACAAATGCCTCTAAACAAATCTCATCAACCGTTTTTCCATCTTTAATAAAATGAAATGGTGCATCGATATGTGTGCCGTTATGTGCACACATGTTAAAAGCAGTTAAATTATATACTTCACCATCTTGCATTGATTTCAGCGCTGTTTTCTCTGGCATAG
>NZ_JAZQIJ010000183.1:0-12120 GCF_045541095.1 Methanobrevibacter sp. | reverse complement strand
GAAAAAAATATACAGTATATATTGCCCTTTTTCATTACAACCATTTAAATCAATTAAAATCTGTAATTTATCCAAAATTAGGTAAAAATTAAGAAAATAAACATGTATTCCATCACTCCAATTTAATGATGAAAAATAAGCTATTTAAAACATATAAATATGAAATAAAGAACATTTTAAAGAAATAATGAAAATTATATTGTAAACGTATACAATATAATTTTATGCATATTAGATACAAAATTATTCTTTTTTAAATCTCCTTAGTTGAGTGGAACCCATAGCCAAAATAGCTAACATCAGAACAAATATAGGATTTGCAGTAGGATATTTAGCTAAACCTTCATGAGATTCATGTTTAACATCATTAGTATCATCAGAATTGCCGTTTTCATTGAAATCCACAGATACAATATCATATGCATATTCTTCTAAGTATTGATCATCACCTAAGTAATGAACTGCAATATTATAATCTCCAGCCTTAAGGTTTGGAATGTAAAATACTGCCTTACCATCTTTTACCTGTGCAGAATAATATTTTCCACCGATTTCAAGAGTTACAGTTCCTGTTGCATCTTTAGGAAGAGTTACTGTAATTTTTGCAGTTTCACCTTCCTTAACCTCATCAATTTCTATGCTGATTTTTGGTCTTGATTTAGATACATCAAATGATTTTTTAGCACCAGTTCCGTTATATTTGTCATCACCTGAGTATGAAACATCAACATCATAGTGTCCTGCTTTAATGTTTGGAATTGTTACAGTAGCTTTTCCATTTTTAACGGATGCTGTGTAAGTTTTACCATTGATTTTGACAGATACTGTTCCAGCTGCATCTTCAGGAAGTGTTACTGTAATTTTAGCTTTGTTATCCGGTGCAACATCAGGAATATTTACATTGATTCTTGGATTAAGTTTTGATACTTCAAATGTTTTATTGACCTCATTCGGCAAGTATTTATCATCACCTGAGTATGAAACATCAACTTTGTGCTGGCCTGCTTTAAGATTTGGAACTTCAAATACTGCAGATCCATTTTCGAGTGGTTTTGTGTATGTTTTGCCATCCACTGTTATTGTTACATTACCGGTTGCATCTTCAGGGTATTTGACTTCGATTCTTGCTGTTTCACCAACAGAAACATCACCTATATCCACTTCAACATCATCTATTTCGCCTCTTACATGGAATATATCACTAGCATTTGCAGTTGTGTAGTTTTCATTGCCGTTGTAAACCGCATAAACATCATATGTTCCTTTGGCAAGGTTAATTAGTCTCCAGGTTGCTTTTCCATCATATTTAGGTGGGAAACCAATACCCAGCAGATCAGTTGTAGCAACACTTTCATTAAGAGGAATTTCAATGGTGACCCCGCCAACTGTGATATTTACAGTTCCAGGAGCATTGACTGTTACATTTAACACTTCGATTTCCCCTTCAAGTATATCTACAACTTCAACTTTGATTGTTGGTGTTAGTTTTGCAACATAGAAAGTTAGATATGCTGAACTTGGCATGTATTTGTTGTCTCCGCTGTAAGTGACATTTACGCTATAGTTACCTGCAGCAATGTGCACTTTTACATATTCCCATGCACCTTCATCGCAAGGAATGTCATTGTATGTTTCGCCACAGATTGTAATATTAAATGTTCCGTTACTGCCTTCTGGAGTATGGATATCTATAATTGCTGCTTCACCATAAGTAAGATTTTTAGCTTCGATTACAATTGGAACATCCCATTTTGAAACAATTACGTTTTCGCATGTATAATTGTTATTGTCAGGGATTAGGTCTTTTTCATCTGATGTGACAGATACATTATTTTCAATTGTGCCTCCTGAAAGGGTTCTGACGGTTAATGTCAATGAGGCAGTATCAAGAGCGTTCAGATTTCCAATATACCATATTCCCCCATGTCTATCATAATGTCCGTATTTAGTATCAGCAGAAATCAATTTAAGTGATTTGGATAATTTTTCAGATACTTTAACGTTTGTTGCATTGCACAGGCCGAAATTCACAACCTCAATAGTGTAGGTTATCTTATCGTCCACAAATACTTCAGTTGCATTGACTTTTTTGGTTATATATAAGTCTACAACCGGTTTTACAGACACGTTAACCTCATTTGATTTGTTTACACCGGCTTCATCAGATTTGACAGTAGCTACATTTGTAAATGTGCAGTTCATTATCGGTGAAACGAGAACCCACAGGTTCATTTTGGAACCGCTTTCAAGTTCATCGATATTCCATCTGATTACATTACCTGCAAGCACTTTACCTCCTTCAGCATAAGTCATGATGACGAAATCATCTGAGAACTTGTCGCTTACAGTCACATTATTAGCTGTAATCTGACCGTCATTTGATACGGTGAATGTAAAGTTAATCTCGTCAAGTACATATGCATCAGTTACATTGGCTGATTTGACCACATTGACATTGATTATAGGATATATTTCAAATTCTGTTGAATTAGTTGATTTAAGGTAGTTGTTGGTTTCAGGATAGATTAATTCAACCTTATAGACACCAAAGTCCAGTTCAGGAATTTCAAATTCTCCACGTCCGCTTTCGTTGATTTTAACTTCATAGGTTTTACCGTTTAATCTGATTGAAATGGTATTGTTTTCTCCTTGTGGAATTTGAATTATTATTTTTCCGCTTTCACCGTAAGTGTAGTTTTCAACTGTTGGAATGATGTATGAAGGTATTTTCATTACTTTGAATGTTGTTGAATTTTCCATAGGGAGGAAAGTGTCGTCACCATGATATTCAACTTTTACATCGTATGTTCCGCAAGGCAATTTATTTAATTTGATTTGAGTTGTTTTACCGTCATTCAATGTGAAATTGCCTATTTCAACACCATTCAGCAAGACTGTCACATTTCCTGTTGGAATTGTGGAATTTTGCCTGTCTACAACACTGATGATAAATGACTCATTTTCAAGATAGCATATATCTGCCGCCGGAATTATTACATTGACTAATTTTTTGCCTGTGGAATTATCAATTCCTGTGTAATAATTATCCATTGGATGGAATACATATTCATATAATTCATCGGTGCTTGAAGTATATTTGAACTTGGCCATACCTGAAATATTGGTTTTTACGCTTGCACTTGTCAACAGATTATTTTTATTGTCGTAAATGTAGAAAGTGATATTCTGACAGTCTTCATATTGTGTCTGATATATGTTATTGTAGTCAGACGGTTTTTCATCACTTGCAAGTATAACAGGTATTCTGCGTTCGCCGCCTGTATTTGCAACTCCGTTTACGCCCAGATAGGTTACATTGGTTAAAGCAATCTGTCCGTCATTCCATATTGCATTTAAGAGATTATCATTACCTTTAAATGTAGCAATGATGTGAATTGTGTGGTTGTCATCGCTTCTTGTTACATTTAATGTCAGTTCTGCTGCATCAGCCCTGTTGTCCAGGAATGTTGAGTTTATAATTTCCATCATGTTATGTGAAAGGTATACTGCTGAACCTTTAGATGCGATATTGCCTATCAATATACAGTTGGTTAAGTTTACGCTTGTATCTGATACCCAGTAAATAGCTCCACCGTGATTTGCCTTGTTGTTTATGAATGAACTGCCGTCATAGGTGGTATTTACATTATCTCTTAAGAATATTGCACCACCATATCTGGCTGCAGTGTTGTTTTCAAATCTGCTGTCCTTGATTGCACCTATATCTCCAGTCCATGCTACAGCTCCACCGGAACCTCCAAGCACTTGATTTCCTTGAGAATCATAGTATTCATATAATCCTCTTGAATCCTCATCAACAAGACCTAATGCATTATTCTCTAAGAAACTGCAGTTGCTGAGTGTTCCGTTTGTACCGTACCAGAATACTGCACCACCATTTCTGAATGCAGTGTTGTTTATGAATTTGGAATCGGATAATTGACCGTTTCTAGCTCCTCTCTGGAATGTTACTGCACCACCGTTAAGACCTGCAACATTGTTTGCAAATATTGTATTTGTTACAGTTACATTGTCACAGTGGCCTGAGAATGTATCATCATTTCCTTTTAGGAAAATTGCTCCACCGGAAAATGCCGCATAATTGTCAGAGAAGTTGGAATCTTCAATGTGTCCGTTTTGACCTACCCAAAGGATAGCTCCACCGTCACCGCCACCGTTAGCATCAGTAATATTTCCTAAAGCAGTATTTTCGATGAATTTTGAGTTTCTAACAGTACCGTTTACACCACTCCAGTATATGGCTCCTGCAGCTCTATATGCAGTGTTGTTTATGAATGTTGAATTGTCAACAAGACCATCCCTGGCACCGCGATACCAGTCGATAGCACCACCGTTAGTGCCTGCAACATTATTTGCAAAGTAATCATCTGTAAATACAGTGTTTAAACAAGGATATTCTTCATTTCCTTGCAGTAAAACTGCTCCACCACGTTTAGCCGCAGTGTTGTTTACAAAGTTACAGTGGCTGACAATACCGTCTGCACCAGACCACATGATAGCTCCACCGTCACCTCCGGAGGTAATGTTTCCTCTGACACTTGTAGCATTGGTAATTCCTAAAGCTCTGTTTCCATAGAATAGGGAGTATATGATTTCACCCATATATCCGTTCCAGAAGATTGCACCACCTGACCTTTTAGCAGTGTTGTTGATAAATGTAGCGTTATTTACAAGACCGTCTACAGCTCCTTCATGCCAGTTGATAGCTCCACCGTTTGTTCCGGCAGTGTTGTTTTCAAAGTAGACATTTCTAAATGTTGTGTTTCTGTTTCCATGTTCACATGGTTCGATATATACCGCTCCTCCACGACCGCTGGCGTTGTATTTTGTATTGTTTACAGCTTCGTTGTCGATGAATCTGCAGTTTTCAACAAGACCGTTTATTCCTGCCCAGAACATTGCTCCACCGTCACCAACATTGCCGTATGAACCCGGATGGTCACCATAAGCAGTGTTGTTTGTGAAGTTTGAGTTTAAAATCTTACCGTTGTGTCCTCTCCAGTATACAGCTCCACCGTTTGAGTTTGCGAGGTTGTTTGTAAATGTTGAATTGTAAATGTTACCGTCATGAGCACCTTCGTGCCAGTCAACAGCTCCACCGTTGGTTCCTGCAACATTGCCTGTGAATGTACAGCCGTCAAATGTTGTGTTTGTACAGTTTCCTACATCACTTCCCTGCAGATATACCGCTCCACCACGTTTTGCTGCAGTGTTTTCCTCAAAAGTACAGTTTTCAACGATACCGTGAGCTCCTGTCCACATGACAGCTCCACCATAACCTCCATAAGTAAGGTTACCGTATGAATCCTTGGCTTCAACAATGCCTAAAGCAGTGTTGTTTTTAAAGAATGAATCCTTGATAATACCGTCTGTTCCAAACCATAATACTGCACCACCAGATCTGTTGGCCACATTGTTTTCAAATGTTGAATTTAAGATAACTCCGTCATGAGCTCCACGGTTGAAGTCAATAGCACCACCGTTTACATTTGCTGTGTTGTTTATGAATTTATCATGTGCTATTGTGGTAAAACCGTTGTCTCTTAAAAATATTGCACCACCTAATCTTGCGGCAGTATTTTTGATAAATTCTGTGTCGTTGATGTTACCTACTTCACCAACCCATGCAACAGCTCCACCAGTACCTCCAAGTACAGGATTTCCATTTTCATCAATGTATTCATGAACTCCTCTTGCATCAACATCAACAAGGCCTAATGCCTCATTTTCAATGAATGTTGAATTAGTTATTGTACCGTTACGGCCGAACCAGAATACAGCTCCACCGGACCTTTCGGCAGTGTTGTTTATGAATGTTGAACCTGATATTGTTCCGTTCATTGCACCTCTTTGGAAAGTTACAGCACCACCGTTAAGGCCTGCAAGGTTGTTTTCAAACCATCCATTTGAGATTGATACGTTAGTACAGTTTCCTGCTGTACCGTCATCACTTCCTTTAAGGAAAATAGCTCCTCCGGAATATTTTGCAGTGTTGTTTGTGAATCTGGAATCTTCAATGTGTCCGAAACGGCCAACCCAAAGGATAGCTCCACCGTCTCCACCACCATTTGCATCAGTGAATGTGCCTAAAGCAGTGTTGTTAACAAATGTTGCATTGTATACTGTACCATTTATTCCGGACCAGGATATTGCTCCACCTGATCTTTGAGCAGTGTTGTTAATGAATGTGGAATTGTCAACGTGCCCGTTTCTTGCTCCTTTAAACCATGCAATCGCGCCGCCGTTAAATCCGGCAGTGTTGTTTATAAAGAGTGAATTTGAAAATGTTGTATTCATACACAGACCTTTGTCGCTTCCCTGGAGATATACTGCTCCACCACGACCACCGGATTTGGTAATGTTATTGTATTTAGCTTCATTTTCAATGAATGTACAGTTATCCACAATACCGTAAGCTCCTGTCCACATGACAGCTCCACCGTAACCTCCATATGTAAGGTTTCCGTATGAGTCTTTTGCTTCTACAATACCTAAAGCAGTGTTGTTTTTAAAGAATGAACCTTTAATAGTACCATTTGTACCGAACCAAAGTACTGCTCCACCGGACCTGTTAGCAACGTTGTTTTCAAATGTTGAATTTAAAATGACACCGTTTGCAGCTCCACGGTTGAAATCAATTGCTCCACCGTTGACACCGGCAGTGTTGCTTATGAAATTGTCTCCATTGAATGTTGTGTTTTCATTGTCCCTTAAAAATATTGCACCACCTAATCTTGCAGCAGTGTTGTTTATGAAATCTGAATAGTTTACATGACCCACTTCACCAACCCATGCAACAGCTCCACCGGAACCTCCTAGCACAGGTTCGCCGTTTTCATCAATATATTGGTGAACTCCTCTTGCATCAACATCAACAAGACCCAATGCCTCGTTTTCAATGAATGTTGAGTTATCGATTGTACCGTTGCGGCCATACCAGAATACAGCACCACCAGACCTTGCAGCAGTGTTGTTTATGAATGTTGAGTTTGACAATGTACCGTTCATTGCTCCTCTCTGGAAGGTGACTGCTCCTCCGTTAAGGCCTGCGAAGTTGTTTTCAAACCATCCGTCTTCAATGAATACATTACTACAGTTTCCGGCTGTACCGCTGTCTGATCCTTTAAGGAATATTGCACCACCAGAGTATGCCGCTTTGTTGTTTGTGAAATTGACAGTTTGAATCATACCTTCAGGACCTACCCAGAGGACTGCTCCACCGTCTCCACCACCATTGGCATCTGTGATTTCGCCTAAAGCAGTGTTGTTTATGAAAGTGGCATTCTTGATTGTTCCGTTTACACCACTCCAGTATATACCTCCACCGGATCTGTGAGCAGTGTTATTAATGAATGTGGAATTTTCAACACGACCGTTGGCAGCTCCTCTAAACCAGTCTACAGCACCACCGTTGTATCCCGCAGTGTTGTTTATGAACATTGAGTTGTAAAATGCAGTATCGTGACCGTTTCCGACATCACTTCCCTGAAGGTATACTGCTCCACCACGGCCACCTGATTTGGTAGCTTCATTGTATTGAGCATAGTTGTTTATGAAAGTACAGTTGTCAACGACCCCTTGTGCACCTGTCCACATGACAGCTCCACCATAACCTCCATAGGTGACATTTCCATAGGAATCAGTGTAGTTAACAATACCATAAGCCCTGTTGTTGATGAAAGTGGAATCTTTAATGGTACCGTTAGTTCCAAACCAGAATACCGCACCTGCAGACCTGTTTGCATAGTTGTTTTCGAATGTTGAGTTTATGATTATCTCGTCGTGAGCTCCACGGTTGAAATCAATTGCACCACCGTTGATTCCTGCAGAGTTGTTTGTGAAGTGTGAGTTTTGGAATGTGATTTTAGCATTTTCTTTCATGAAAATAGCTCCTCCAAGTTTAGGAGAAGTGTTGTTTACGAAATTGGAATTGTTTACCAAACCAAGTGTTCCAATCCAGTATATTGCACCACCGTTGTTGTTGATTGTATAACAATCTGTGAAATTGGTGTCATTCATTGTTATGTTGTTACCTGAAATGTAGACCGCTCCTCCGTCGCTTACAGCATAACAGTCAATCATATTGGATGATGAAACTTTAACGTCACTTCCATCAATGTTCATTGCACCCCCGGTGTTTGAATAGCATTTTATGAAAGTGGAATTTTCAATATTAGCATATTCACCGAAGAGAATGAATATTGCACCCCCTTCGTCACTGCCGTGACAGTCATCAAATACGGTTCCTGAAATATTTGTATATTCTCCGAATATGTATATTGCACCACCGTCACCGTCAGAGAAACAATCAGTCAAATTAGAATTGATTATTCTTGTATTTGTACCTGCTACAAACATTGCTCCTGCATTACGTGCATGGCATAACCTGAAATTTGAATCTTCGATTGTAGCATAGTTACCTGCGATTGAAATCGCACCTGCGGCACTTGCTCCACCTCCGTGTTCAATGTAGTCCGGAGCGGTTGTGTTTGTGAAGTTTGATTTTGAAATTGTAACGTTTTCACCGTAGATGAATATTGCTCCACCGTTACCTCCTTTTTCTGAAATGGTATTGGAGAAAGTTGATGAAGTAATGTTCACGTTGTCTCCAAATACATATATCGCTCCACCAAAACCGGCATAAGGATTATTTTTTGAACTTGCATTGGTAAATTTGAAATTGGAATTGGAAATGACTGCATCATGACCTTCCACATAGATGGCTCCTCCGCTTTCAGTAGCCCAACTGTATGTGAAATTGCTGTTGTCGACCAGAACGTCATGACCTACAATGTAAATAATTCCTCCATCATATGCAAAGCTGTGTATGAAATTGGAGTTTTCAACAGAAGCCAAATCACCTTCGACGAAGATGGCACCACCGTTTCCTTTGCTTGCTTGGGTTTTATCAAAGGTACAGTTGTCTACTGTTGTGTTGTAACCTGCTACATACATAGATCCACCGTTTCCTTCACCAACAATACTTGAATCAATAATACCGTTGTAGATTGTTGCATTGTCTCCGGCAACATAAATGGCACCACCATCATTTGTGGCATTTGTCATTGCGATTTTGAAATCTGCAAATACTGCATTATCCCCTGCAACGTAAATGGCACCACCATTATTGTATGCAATACAGTGGACAGATGTAAAACCATCGATTAAAGTATTGGAACCATTAATATAAATAATACCTCCTTCATATGCATTACACATTTCAAAAGTGGAATTATAAATCGTAGTGAAGTTTCCTTGAACTTCTATGGATCCTCCACGACCTGTTTGATTATTGACCTTGTTTTGAAGGAAATAAGAATTGGATACAGTAGCATTCAAACCTGCAATATATAACGCTCCACCATTATAGTTATAGGCTATACATCTTGTGAAGTTTGAATTGAATACGTTTGCATGGTCTCCTTCAATATAAAGAGCGCCACCGTAATTGGTAGCATTAGTGAGTGAAATGTTGAAATTGGAAATTGTAACATAGTCTCCTGCAACATACATTGCTCCCCCGTTGTTTAAAGCCAAACTGTGAATACATGCATAACCATCAATCAGAGCATAGGAACCGTTTACATATACAACCCCACCATCATAAGCAGTACATTTGTCAAATAGACAGTTCAGGATTTTTGTGTAATTTCCCTGAACATTGATTGAACCTCCACGTGCCTGCATACCTGAAACTTTGTTTTCAACAAAGCGGGAGTTGGATATGGTTGTATTAAATCCTTCAACATATATTGCCCCTGCACCGTTGTTGTAGGATAAACATTTTTCAAAATCAACATGATCAATTGTTGCAAAGTCACCTGCAACATATATTGCTCCCGCATAGGTGGTTGCATTGTTATAACTCATATTGGAGTAAGAGATTGTTGCATAATCCCCATTGACATAGAATGCTCCTCCTTCAACCGCAAAACTAAAGTCACCAAATGAATTGTTGATGAATGCATTAGGACCGTCAACATATATGAACCCTCCTTCAAACGCAGTACATCTTTCAAAATTACAATTATAAATATGAGTGCGGTTTCCCTGAAGATATATTGCACCACCATGACCATTACCTATGTTTACCCGATTCATAGTAAAGTTACATTCCTCAACATGAGTATGATAACCTGAAATAGCAATTGCACCACCGTCCTTTGTTCCTGAACTGCATTTGTCAAATATTGATTTTTTGATTCGTACATTATCTCCATATACGTATATCGCACCTCCTGACAATGTAGAGCTTGAAAGTGTGAAAACTGAATTGCTTACTGTGGAGTTTGAACCGTAAATGCACAGGGAACCACTTCCCCCGCCAACAGTATTGAGAATGAATGTTGTATTGTCCACGCTACCGTGGTCACCTTCCCAGGTTATAGCTCCACCGTCATGACCTGCGTGATTTGAAATCATTGATGAATTATATAATGTACCATAGCTTCCAGCGACATACGCCGCACCACCGTCGTTACCTGCAGTGTTGTTAGCAAAAACCACATGATGGACAAAACCGTAATCTCCCTTGATGTATCCGGCACCGCCGTCATGACCTGCAGAACAGTTGATGAAAGTGGAATTTGATGCTCCAAGATACTCTAGAGGCAACTTATCCCTATGATCATGAATATCAGAAACATTAGCGTGAAGGTATATCGCTCCACCGTCATATGTTGCACTTTCCTTATAGAAGTTACAGTGGTAGATAGCAGCCCCAATATCCATGTAGATACTTCCGCCCATATATGCACTGTCAAAACTGAATTGTGAGTTAAATATTACTGTAAACAGACCTGCACAATATATCGCGCCCCCATCCATTCTAGCCTGGTTTTTGTAAAAAGTAGAAGAATTAATCATGGTTAAACCGTCAAATGCGTCTACAGGATCAATTGGACATAGATATACTGCGCCACCATCACCCAGATTGGTAGTACTGTTGATAAAATTGGATGCCTCGATTGTACCATTGATTCCTCTCCACATCACAGCACCACCGTTTCTGGAAGCTGTGTTATTGATGAAAGTAGAATCGGCCAGAATACCTCCATCCCCATCGATATAACCTGCACCGCCGTCACGGCCAGCGAAACATCCAATAACTGTGACATTTCTTACACTTCCACCACTGAGATAGATGTAACCTGCTCCCCCATCGTTGGCTGCTCTGCAGGAAATCATGCGAGAGTTTAAAATACCTGCCTTATCCCTGAATTCAGGAGGTAAAAATGAGAAGTCGATTATCTTGGAATTAACGTAGATTCCCCCACCATTACGGCCAGATGATGAGTTTATAAATTCACATCCATCAATACATGCTCCGGAATCCAAAAGTATGGATCCTCCGTTTTCAGTGGCTACATCACTGTTGAATTTTGAAGATATGATGTCAAGAAATGTTCCTGATGCATAGATTGCACCACCGTTTGCAGCCCTGTTGTTTACAAATACTGAATCGGCAATGATAGAATTGAAAGTAATTGTTGAATTGGAAGATGAAATGTAAATAGCTCCACCATTGCCTGTTGCTGTATTATTTATAAAATTTGAATTGATGATATTGACACTATCTCCTGAAGTCCATGAGACTGCAGATCCTTTTGAACCATAGGCATTAATAAATGTAATGTCTTTCAATGTAACATGTCGGTTTCCAGATATAGTAAAAATTGAGGCCGTACCTGCCCCATCCAGAGTATGACCTTTACCGTCAATGGTTATATCCTTATTGATGGAGATTCCACTTTTTTTATCTCCTTCAGTGTAGATATAATCCCTATCAAGCACAATAGTCGCACCTGAAGCACTTTCCTGAATCGTTTTGTCAAGCTGAGTGAATGTATCTGATGCTGTTAAAACTTCACTATCATCTGCTAAATTTAGAGTGTTTACATTTTCCACTTCAGTCACATTTGCATCATTTGAGTATTCATTTGCTGATGCAACCGAAATTATGGAAAACAACACCAATGTCATTAATGTCAAAATAATTATTTTCTTCCAATTCATAATTTTTTTTCTCCCCATAATTTATTAAAAGTTAAGCGTTTTTGAACGCCTATACTGATATTAATTTAAGTTAAAAGATATATA
>NZ_JAZQIJ010000182.1:0-3489 GCF_045541095.1 Methanobrevibacter sp. | reverse complement strand
AAAAGGATTATTTAGCATTTTCCATAGTTCCTTCAAAATAGCTAGCATATCCTTTTAAATCCAACATTCCATGACCAGAGAAGTTTAAAACAATAGTTTTTTCCTCACCGGTTTGTTTACATTTAAGAGCCTCATCAATTGCAACTTTAATTGCATGAGTAGTTTCAGGTGCAGGAACAATTCCTTGATTACGAGCAAAGGTAATTCCAGCTTCGAAACAATCTTTTTGATGAGCGGATCTTGGTTCTATTAATCCTTCTTTAGCTAAAAGTGATACAATAGGAGACATACCGTGATATCTTAAACCACCAGCATGAACAGATGGAGCAACAAAGTCATGTCCTAAAGTGAACATCTTAAGCATAGGAGTAAAACCGTTTGAATCACCAAAGTCATAGTCATAACGACCCTGAGTGAGTGTAGGACAGGCACTAGGTTCAACAGCAATGAACTGAGTTTCTGAATTGCCGTCTAACTTATCCTTAATAAATGGGAATAATGATCCCGCTAGATTACTTCCTCCTCCAGCACATGCAATCATTACGTCAGGCTCTTCCTCAGCAATTTCCAGCTGGGTTTTTAATTCCTGACCTATAACAGTTTGGTGAAGCATTACATGGTTCAATACACTACCCAATGAATATTTGACTTCATCCTTTTCCAGAGCTTCTTCCATAGCTTCTGAAATAGCAATTCCTAAAGAACCAGGGTGATCTGGAGTTTCTGCTAAAACCTGGCGACCGACTTTAGTATTTTCACTAGGTGAAGCATGAATGTCACTGCCATAAATGTGCATAATGTTTTTTCTGTCCGGTTTTTGGTTGAATGAAACCTTAACCATATATACGGTACATTCAATTCCTAACAAATTACATGCAAGGGATAAAGCAGTACCCCACTGGCCCGCACCGGTTTCAGTTGTAAGTCTTTCGACTCCTTCTTTTTTAGCGAAATAAGCTTGAGGTATAGCTGAATTCAATTTATGGGAACCTGTTGGGGAAGAATCTTCTCTTTTGAAGTAAATCTTAGCTGGGGTGTTTAAGTATTCTTCGAGTTTGTTGGCCCTTACTAATGGAGAAGGTCTGCCCATTTCCATGTATAGTTCACGTACTTCTTTTGGTATGTTAATGTACCTGTCTGTTGCAAATTCCTGTTCTAAACCAGCCTTGGTAAAAGCAAGCTGCAGTGACGCTATCTGATCTTTACCCTCACTGTTTTTAGGAGCAGGTAAAGGAACAGGTAAATCAGCAAGCATATTATACCATTGCTTTGGCACTTCATCAGATGATAATTCTATTTTATAAGTCATGATTATAATTATAAATAATGTACTATTTAAAGCTTTGTTGTACAAAAATGTACTATAATATATTAAATATTATAAAAAACAATTTAAACTCATGAGAATTCTAGCAATTGATGTGGGTACAGGAACCCAAGACATAATGATATACGACAGCGAAAAGGAACTGGAAAATGCTATTAAGCTGGTTCTGCCTTCTCCGCATTTGTTCATATCTCAAAAAATAAGAGAAATTGAAAATGACTTGTATCTTAAAGGAGAAATAATGGGCGGAGGAAAAATCAAAAATACCCTTTTGGAACATATGGAAAAAGGATATGAAGTGGTAATGAACTCAACCTGTGCAAAAACCATTAGAGACAATATAGAACAGGTAAAAGCGTTAGGAATAAAGATTTCTGATGATGAGGAAAACTACAGAGGCTATACAAAAATTAACCTGGGAGATATAAACATTACAAAATTATCCGAGTTCCTGCTGGGATATGATTTGGAATTTGACTTTGATAAAATAGCAATTGCTGTTCAGGACCACGGCTATAACGAAAATATGGGTGACAGAGACTTCAGATTTGAAAAAATAAGGGAAAAGGTATCTGAACCTATATCACCATTGAAATTTGGATTTAAAGATGAAGTTCCAGAGTATTTCACTAGAATGCAGGCCGTTAGAAGACAGGTGAAAAGTGAAGGAATAGAAGAGCTTCCATTAGTAATGGATACTAAATTTGCATCAATTGCCGGAATGTGTTATGATGAAATAGCAGAAAAATTAAATAGTTTTATTGTGATAGATATCGGAAATGGGCACACCACAGCAGCATCAATTGAAAACGGAAAAATTCAGGGAGTATTTGAACACCATACATCAAGTTTAACAGGTGAATCTCTTGAAAGATATATTAAAAGACTGGCATCAGGAGAAATAACTCATGAAGAGGTTTACAATGACCATGGCCATGGCGCTCATGTTTTAAATCCAATAGAAAAAATAGAAAAGGTAATCGTCAGCGGCCCAAAACGTGAATTAATCGAAAAGACAAATCTAGACTGGCATCATGCCGCTCCGGGAGGGGATGTAATGATGACAGGTACAGTAGGTTTAATAAAAACAATAATGGAATAGATAAAATGCTAAAAATGGATTCTCATATACATAGTGAATACTCACCGGATTCACACTCAAAAATTGATGATATTTTGAAGTGTGCACAAAGGGCCAACATAGATGTGATTGCAATAAGTGATCACAATACTGTTGATGGAACTAGTGAAGTTATGAAAAAAACTAAAAATACAGATATACTGGCCATACCATCTATAGAAATTTCATCAAGTGATGGCCATATCCTTGGTTTTGGATGTGAGGAAAATGTACCTCGAGGACTTTCACCTGAAGAAACAATAGACAGAATTCATGATTTGGGTGGTCTTGCAATTGTGCCTCATCCTTACTGCTTCTACAGGCATGGACTTCTGCACAAGACCGACTACAAGAACCTGAAAATCGATGCAATAGAGACAAAAAACGCCAGATTCATTGTAGGATACTGCAACCGAAAAGCAAAAAAACTGTCAGAAAAAGAAAACTTGCCTACACTGGGAGCAAGTGACGCTCACTATTGGGAATTTGTAGGTGACTGCTATAGCCTAATAGATGCAGAAAAAGATATTGACAGCATAATGAAAGCTATATTAAAAAGAAGAGTAGAAGCACATGGAAAAGGAACATCGAATATTTTACTTTCAAAATATCTGTTTGAAAAAAACGTTTTAAAGAAATTTGATTAAAAAGGATTTAATTACCCTTTTCAATTAAAATTTCTATAATAGAAACATTTGTTTTTTCATTGTTATAATTTTCAATTTCTTCAGTAGAAATTTGGATATCAGTTACATCTGATTCAGGTACAAACCTATTTCTTACAATTTCAGCTGCATCAACTGCACGGCTGATAGCTTTACCTCTAGCTCTGAGTAAAACACTATCTGAACCTTCATTAAATTGAGTTACCACAGCTAAAACATAATTCATAACAGGTTTACTACCAACAAAAATTGTATTTTTTTCCATTTTTAATTCACCAAATTAAATTTTATAAAACCATGTATATAAAATTTTACATATTTATTAAAATTAAAATTAAACAATTTAAACAAAAATAAAGAATAATTAAAGGTTAATA
>NZ_JAZQIJ010000181.1:0-2843 GCF_045541095.1 Methanobrevibacter sp. | reverse complement strand
AAAAAATCATTGACTATTCATTCAAATCTTTTGGATTTAGATTGTCTTTAACCATGATACACACCTGAAAAATATAGTTAATATACTATTTGATTTTGGATATTTAAATAAGTTATTATGAAGACCAAAAAGTAATATGTTATTCCACGAACAGTTAATGAAAATGTTTAATTATCATAAGTTCTAAAAAAAGCAGTGTAGAGAGAACATAAGCGGTACAACTCTATCGCGAGTTTTCATATAACTCTCTCCAAAATGATAATTAATTAATAATTTCATTTTTAAATTATATATAAATAGCTATTTAACTATTAAAAAATCAATAAAAATATAGTTCCAAGATTTGTTTTAATTTTACTGACACGTCCAATTGATTAAAGTGAATGTGATATTGGATGGTGAAATGATTTAAAAAAAGATAAAAAATAAGGAATTGAAAAATCCTTATTTAAATTATTCCAAGTTTTTTGGCAGTCTTTTCATCAACCTTACCGGTTACTTTCAGACCTTTGGCTTTCTGGAACTGTTTTACAGCTTTTACAGTGTAGTCCCAGTAGATGCCGTCAACCTTCAGGTAATGGCCGTAGGCTGTGAGATAATATCCATTGTTTTTCAATGCCCTTTGAATCTCTTTAACAGTTGATTTTGCCTTGCTTCCTTTAGATATTGTTTTCCAGGTAGAAATGACTTTAACAGTTACTTTCTTAGTAGCCTTGTTGTAGTACTTGTTTCCTTTATATGTTACAGTTGCCTTGAATGTTCCGGTCTTTGAAAGTTTGGTTATCTTGAATGTAGCCTTGCCTTTACTGTTTGTAGTGGCTTTATATGTTTTGCCGTTTACTTTCAGATAGACTTTTGCATTCTTGATTGGTTTGCCTGTATTGTCCTTTAATGTTATGGCGTACTTTTTGGTTTTTGTTGTTGTCTTGAACTTTTTATTGGAAGCTGTGATTTTTGGAGTTGCCTTTTTAACTACAACCTTAGCAGTGGCATCTGATCCAAGATAGTTGTTGTTACCTGCAAATGTTATTTTTGCAGAGTATGTTTTTGGAACCAGATTGCTTACTTTAATTTTAATTTGACCGTTTTTATCAGTAGTGTAGTTTTTAATTGTGTTTAAATCAACAGTTACAGTAGCATTTGCCAATGGATTACCTTTACTGTCTTTTAATGTGATTACAAGATATTTGTCGACTTTATATGTTGCTGTCACATCATCTGCTACTATATTGGTTGAATCCTTGTTTACGGCGATTGTAGCTGTTTTTGAAGCAGGTTTGTATTTATCATCACCAGAGTAATCAATTTCAGCCGTGTGGTTTCCAGCATCCAATGCCGGTAGCTTGACACTTGCAGTTCCATTAGTTACAGGTACGGTATTGATTTCTTTACCATCAACTGTTAGTGTTACGTTTCCTGTTGCGTCACCTGGAAGCTTGACATCAACAGTAGCATTATCACCGAACCTCATGTCTGACGGAATTATAATTTCAGGAGTTATATCATTTTTGGAAACTGTAATATCCTTAGTTTCGTTTATAGGATTGTATTTGCCGTCACCGGAGTAAGCTATTTCAACAGTGTGGTTTCCAGCACTCATGGAAGGAATTGTAACATCAGCATTTCCATCTTTTACAGGTACAGTATCTACAACTTCCCCGTCAACTTTAACTGTGACATTACCAGTAGCATCAGCCGGCAATACTACATTGACTGTTGAATTATCACCGACAGTAATGTTTTCAGGAATTGAAACATCAGCAGTTGTGTTTATTTTATTTACTGTTACTGTAACTGTTGTTGAGTTTTTAGCATAGATTTCATCATCTCCAACTTCAAGGGTAATGATTGCTCTACCTTCACCGACAGCAGTAACAATACCATTTTTATCTACAGTGGCAACAGATTCATTGCTGGATGTGTACTTAATTTTAAGCATTATTGTATCAGGTTCTATAGTTGCATTAATTGCGCTTGTTTCATCAACTTTTAAATTCAAAGTAGCATTTTCAACACTGACGCTAGCGTCGTTTAATGCGACATTAACGGTTATTGTCTTGTTTTCAGCAGCTGCATAATTTTCGTTACCGGCAAAACTGACTGTAATAATTGCTTGACCTTGACCATTACCAATAACTATTCCATCATCATCAATATAAACAAGATCTTCATCACTGGATGTTAAAGTCAAATTACCTGCACCTGCAGGAGTTAAATTCGCTAAATCAGTGACCTCATCACCTACTTTTAAATCAAGTGTTTCGTTAGCTAGAATGATTTCAGTAGATAATTTATTTACAGTAATGTTAACTTCTTTAGTTACTGGATTGTGATTCTTGTCAGCTATTGTTGTTACAGTTAATGTGTAATTTCCCGCACCTAAACCTGAAATCGGAATAGTATAACCATTGACAGTTACATTAACTCCGTCAATTTTAGCAGTAATACCAGTTGCTCCTTCAGTTGCTACAGTGACATTAATAGAATCACCATAATCCAATTCAACATCATCCAATGTTAAGGTGGAGTTAATTTTATTGACTGTGATTGTAGCAGTTTTTGTTACAACAGTATGGTTTTCATCAGGAACAGTAGTAACATTCAAAGTATAAGATCCCGCACCCAAACCAGAAACAGTAATCTTATTATCATTTACACTAACAACCGCTTTAGGTTGGTTGATAACGTTAGCAGTAACTTCACTTGCACCGGTGAAAGACACATCACCAGAACCCTCACCATCATAATCAAATACAATATCACCAACAGTTAATGTAGATTCTACCTTATTTACTGTGATTTTAGATGTTACAGTTACCGGATTGTGATTATCATCAGGGATT
>NZ_JAZQIJ010000180.1:0-11673 GCF_045541095.1 Methanobrevibacter sp. | reverse complement strand
TAAAATCAATATTATTTGTTCATTAAGATTTTTCTTAAGGTATCAATATCCGCATCGACCTGTGTAGGTTTAGTACAAGCATCAATAGCAGTGTTAGGATCTTTAAGCAAGTGCCCTGTAACAACACAGGTAATGGTTTCTCCTTTTTCAACTACTCCTTCATCTACAAGTTTTTTAAGACCTGCTATGGAAGCTGCAGATGCCGGTTCAACACCAATACCCTCTGTTCTTGCAAGTAACTTCTGAGCATCAAGGATTTCTTCATCGGTTACTGTTTCTGAATAACCGTTTGAATCATAAATTGCATTCAATGCTTTAATGTCACTAACAGGAGCACCAATACGAATAGCGGTTGCAATGGTTTCAGGATTTTCAACAGGGACAACCCTTTTGTCTCCTTTCCTGAATGCGTTGGTTACCGGACATGCTCCTTCCGCCTGGATACCTGTCATCATTGGCAAGTCTTTAATGAAACCTGCATCATAAAATTCCTTAACTCCTTTCCAGATTGCGGAAATGTTTCCAGCATTACCTACAGGCAAGATTATCCTGTCTGGGGATTGCCATCCGAGGTCACGAACAATTTCATAACCTATGGTTTTTTGTCCTTCTAATCTATATGGATTGATTGAATTTAATAAATAAAGATGTTTTTCTAATGCAAGAGCAGTCATTGCCTCTAAAGCTTCGTCGAAGTTACCGTTTATTGACATTACTTCAGCACCATGGAACATTGCCTGGGCCAATTTTCCTAAAGCAACCTTTCCAGAAGGTAAAAATACAATGCATCTTAAGCCTGCACGTGCTGCATAAGCTGAAAGTGAAGCTGAAGTGTTTCCAGTAGAAGCACAACCTACTGTATGTACTCCCAATTCCATTGCCTTGGTCATGCCGACAGTCATACCTCTGTCCTTAAAACTTCCTGTAGGGTTTGAACCTTCGACTTTTACATATAAGTTGACTCCCAGTTCATCTCCCAATTTATCACATTTGCAAAATGGAGTTCCACCTTCATCAAGAGAAACTATTTTGGTTTCATCTACAGGAATGCATTCCTTAAATTTCCATAAATTATCTTTTCTACCATCAAAAACATCTTTAGAAACATCAATTTCATTGACGAGTTCAAGTACGGATCCACACTTTTCACAGGTGTAGATAACTTCATCATCGTCATATTCTTGTCCACATGAAACACATCTTATCATTTAAATCACATTTTATTATTTGTTAGCATTATATAAATAAATTAACTATGAAATTTGCAATTGGAATTGTCAAATAAACTTCAATAAAACCTGCAATCACCATCAGAATTGAAGCAATGGCCAGTATTATAATAGCCTGCTTAAGTTTAACTGAACTTTCACCAAAAGCATTTTTTAAACTTTGCACAACAGAATCCTCTTTTTGATTCCACAATGATTTTAGAAATCTGTAAATGAAATTAAACAACACCAGGCCGCTTGCACATGCAAGGATACATGATGAAAACTCAAAGATTCCATGGGGAACTATCAAAAGCAAAGTAAAAAACAGGTTGTCGCTGCCGGCCACATAGTATCCTACAAAAAAACCATTGAATGAAAGCACAATCACTGAAAAACACAAAGCAATACCGTAAACAAACATCTGAAATACAATTTGGATGTTGTTTAAAAATATGTCTTCAAATGTTAGCTGAATGACGCCGGATTCTACTTTTTGGGTTAAATCTTCAACTACGGGATTTAAAAAACTGTGCAGATAAGGTTCCAGAACGTATCCTAAAACCAAAGAAATTAAAAGTATCGCTGCTGAAAGGATAATGGCAAATTTGTTTTGCCTGAAAGCGAGTTTAATCTCAGAAATCATTATATCAATGTTTTTGCAATTTCACTAGCTTCAACTTGTTTAACCTTTAAATCTTCAAAGAACTCTTTCATTAAATCTGCAGTTCTGAGTTTACAGTCTCCACAACGTAAGGTTCCGTTTAAACATTCTGTTCTGATTTTCTTAAGTTCTTCATCATCATCAATCAAGTGGTAAAGCAGCATTTCATAAATGACGCACTTGTCGACTTCTCCACCCAATTCCTGCTGTTCTTTTAAGGATTCTCTTCCACCGGTTTTAGCGGATTTGACTTTTTTGACTACTTCATCCACTTCATCATTGAGATAAATTGCAGTATTCGGTTTGGAACTGCTCATTTTATCTCCTGTTAATCCTGTAAGAAACCTGTGATAAGTAGATGCCGGAGTTAAAAATCCTAAATCCTCATGAAGTTTTTGAGCGATATCTCTTGTTAATCTGATATGAGGGTCCTGGTCGATACCGACAGGTACAATAACTTTTTTTGGGCCTCCAAACTCTTCAATTTGGGGAAGAAGAATATCGGCAACCTGCATTAAAGGTGCCTGAATATGTGCAATATTTGTTGATGGAGTGAAACCGTATATTGCCTTTAACTGGTTGAAATTGGTTTTGCTTGCAGCTTCAAATGCAAGATTCTGCAATGCCGGATTGTTGGATTGAAGATAAACGTTGACATTATCCTTATCAAGGTCAAGGCCCAGGACTATCCAGTTGGTCAGATATTCCTCAACTGCTATCTGACGGCCCTTTTCAAAACTCATTCCCCTTGCGGCATATGCTTCCAAATCAGCAATCGGCAGGGAAAGCATTGCACCCTTTTTCTGATACCATATTAACTGATCTACAACCATTTTATGACCTATATGCATTTGTCCACTTGGCATCATACCAGTGACAACAGCAAAATCCTTATTCTGGTTGATTAAATTATTAATTTCATTGAATTCCCTGTGACCGAAAATGACTCCCCTTTGCATTAGCCTTGGAGGATTTTTAATATCGTCAATTATGTCTGAAACCTTTCCTATACCAAACTGATTTACCAACTTATCATAATCTAGGCTAAATGATGCCCATGGATCTATTAAATTTTCCACATTACCACTCTCAAACATGTTAAATTAAATATGTTTTCAATAATTATAACAATAAATATGAAACTACAGTAAAATATAATACATTCCTTCAATTAAAATTATGGTCTTGTCCATTCAATATTGTAGTATGTTATATCAAAGTCATCATCGACTATGGCCAAAAGAAGTTTTTTGTTGACCCCATGGGAAACCCTGACATAACTTGCAAAATCCAATGCGTTAATATCATAATTTTCAAAAATTATTTTTACAAGATAATCGGAATGCCCCTGACCCGGACCTCCGCCACGGTCATATAATCTGAACTCAGAACCGTATTTGAATCCTGTTTTAATGACATAACCTCTATCTTTTAAATCACGATAAACAATATATTTCGCATAGTTGTCCTGCTCTTTTAAAATATCTATCAGATAACCTATACTACATTCAACATCATCTTCATAGATGTCCAAACGCCCTTTTTCTAACAAATAACAAGCTTCAATTAAACTAAGATTAAGACAATCCGCTTCAATTTTACCAAATTTGCTTTTTTCATGTAAAGCAATCGGCCTTTTACTACCCTCTTCAATTTTAATTGATACAATTTCGTTAGATAAATTTCCACGCATTAAAACACCAAAAAAGAAATAAATTATATTTAATGCTATTAAATTTGGAATAAATATTATATAAATTTTTGTAAAAAAAAAGTAAAAAGAAAGTTAAACTCTAATAAATATATTATTAGCCATTTCAAATGGAATATTTAACTCTACATCATCGATAGAAACTAAATAATGGTTTCCCATACGATTTTCATTGTATTCATAGTTTAATTTAGAACCTACCTTAATATCCAAATCAGTAACTTGGTCTAATAAATCGGAGTTTCCTCTAATGAAAGATATGGTTCCTTCAGTATTGGAAGTCAATTCTGAAATAGACAGCAGATTGAATTTTCTGTTCATAATCTGGTCAAAATCCTTTTGGGAGAAACACTCCTGACAACTTTCAAAGTCAAAATTGCATGCCGGAATGATATTATTGTCAGGACATAAGTCAGGATGCTGCAACATGGTACATAAAGCTCTTTCAGCTTCATCAGATAAAGTATGTTCCATTTCACAGGCTTGGTCATGGACATTTTCCTCTTTGACCTTTAAGACATCCAATAGGAATTTTTCTAAAATCCTATGTTTTCTTGTGATTTTTTGAGCAATTTTCATCCCTTCATGAGTTAAAGTAGCACCTTTATATGGAGTATAACCAATATAACCTAATGATTCTAATTTTTTTAACATTTGAGTTACACTACCCGGAGCAATTCCCAAATCTTTGGATAATGTTGTTGTTGAAACCTGTTCTCCATTACTTCCATTACGGTAGAGAACTTCCAGATACTCTTCGATATTTTCACTTATATTCTTGCTCTCAGCCATAAAGACCACCTGTAGTTTTAGATTATTTAAAATTTTATAATTAAAAGTATAAAAAAGTTTTGGTATACCTAAAGAAAAAAGAAAAATAGGATTGGTATTAAATACCAATCACGCTAAACCGTTGCTTTGCCTTAGAAAGGAAGGCTTGAATAAGTTGAATATAGGGAAAACGTATTTGTATTCCAGTTGTTAATAGTTCCCAGTGAATTTCTGGCACTTATAGGGTCTCCAACATACCAATAGCCATTGACCAAAACCTGAGTCCAAACGTGACCATAGGTACCGTCACTGAATCTGCAGGATCCATGAACATACCTTGCCGCAATGCCTGCAGTTCTGTACATGGAAATCAGCAAATGGGCCTGGTCAACGCAATTACCTGTCTTGGCGTTTAAGGTTCCAACGGCACCATATTTGGTATCGTAATAGTAACTGTATGAAACCCTGTCCCTGACATAATTAAATATGGCTTTTGCTTTTGCCAAATCACTGGTCAGACCTGAAGTAACAGAGTTGACTATTGATTTGATAGCTGAATTTCCAACTTGGCAGTTTGAAGTTGCCCTCAAGTAAGCGGAAACATCTTTGATAGTATTTTTCTGATTAAGACCGGAACCTGCAGTACCTGATGGTGTGACATCATCTGTAGAACCATAGCTTATTACAACATATGCAGGCAACTGATTATTTGCGTTATAGTAGGCCAATACTCTTGAAAATGAATCCACGAGCTCCCCATAAATAATTTTACCCAAAGATGATGAAGCAAAATTTGGAGCCTGCTTATTCTCCCTGATATAACCGGCAACATTATTGGCAACCTTAATATAATTGGATTCAGTCAACTGTTTTGAGTTGATGGAATCACCTGTTGGAGATTCAGGTGCGCTTACGCTTGTAATATAGTCAATGTCCGCATTGTTTGAATTTCCAATCTGATATATAGCCTGACTCATAAGATATAAAAATGCAGGAGTTGTAAATGTAATTCCGCCAGCGGTAACAGTATTTGGAAGTTTGCCGTTACTTGAATAATAATTCTTTAAATTAGTTGCGCCGGTCAAGATATTTTTAATTGAAATGGTCTTGCCGGTAGAAGTTGGGTCTGATGTAATCTCCTTGATTTCAACATAGTTCGGCATTTGGGAATTGGCTTTGTAATATGCTAAAACCCTGGAAAATGAATCAACCAGCTGATTATAGCTAATCTTGCCTAAAGCAGAACTTGCATAATTTGGAGCCTGCTTATTTTCAAAGATATATTTGGCAACATTGTTTGCAACAGTCAGATATTTTGACTCAGTCAGTTTGTGTGTTCCACTAATATCGCCAAATGAAGATTCAGGAGATTTGACACCTGGAATCCATGTAATATCCGCCTTGTTTGAGTGACCTATCTGATATGTGGCCTGACTCATCACGTATAAGAATTCCGGAATTGTGAATGTGATGCCGCCTGCCACAACTGTTTTAGGAAACTTGCTGTTGGCAGCATAATGATTTTTCAGATTGGTAGCTCCAGCCAAAACATTACTGACGCTGATTTTGTCCGTTAGGATAATTGTTACTTTATTTGAAGTGCTGGATGCCTTATAAAATGCGTTTCCCGCAAACTTGCATTTGAATGTATAAACACCGACATTCAGGTTAGGCAATGTCAGAAAAGCATCACCATTGCTGTTGGTCTTTGACGAATAGGTTTTTCCATTGATGGTGATTTTAATGATCTTTCCGGCACCAGGTGCATAACCTAATCCATTTTTTAGATTAACCTTAATCTTTTTGGTATTCTTCTTTAAAAAGACATAAGATGATGAGGTCAGCTTTGATGTTGTTGATGAAACCACCTTTACCTTGTTGGTTTTTGTTAATCCGTCAGTATTGTATGAAATGATCTTGTATGTCCCTTTCTTAAGATTGATCATTGAAAGACTGGCAACACCGTTTGAATTTGTTTTAGCGGAATATGTTTTACCGTTAATCCTGAATTTAACTTTCTTTTTAGCCAGTGCTTTACCGTCGCTTTTTAAAAATTTAGCTGTGAATTTCCTTGAATCAGTGTAGACCTTGGTTACATCGCTTGCAGATATTGTTGATAAAATCATGAACGTGGTTGTTAATTTATATGATGTTTTCGGATTGGTTGCAACAATCTTGTATGTTCCAGGTTTGAGATTTACAGCTAGGGAAGCAACACCGTTGGAATTTGTTTTAACTGTTTTTACAGCACCATTTACTGTAATCTTAACATCGGTGTTTGCCAATGCAGTTCCCTTCATATCAGTAAATGTTGCAGTATATTTAGCGCTTCCCCTGTAATATTTAACTACATCACCTGATTTGACAGTATCCTCCAGTTTTACTGCGGAAGCTGCCGCACTGCCTGCAGCAAATACTTCAACAGATGATGACTGACCGACAATCAAATTGTCACCACCATTACAACAGGATAGTCGTGATGATTCATTTGCATTTTCAGATTTCACAACATTAACATCAGATACAGAAAGTTCTGATTTGTCATTGCCCATGTTTGAAACGTCTGATGCAGAAATCTCTGATAAATCACCTGTCAGCCCCACAGCACTCGAGTCAGTTATATTTGCTTCAGCAGAAACAACACCGAGTGAAAATATAACTGCAAGTGCTAAAAAAATCGTGAGAAATATCATTCTGTTCAAAATTAATCCCCCCATTAATTTTTATTTAACTCGCGCTTACAAAATAATATCTCAAATATGCTATATAAACATTCTTATTTGAAAAAAAGGATAATTAACGTTTATTTTTAAAAAATAAGCCTAAAATATGATAAAAATTAGGAAATAAATATTAAATAATTTAAAAAAAATTCTAAAATGATTTAAGAATATGAATTACAATTTCACGAAATCTGATTTAAACATATCAAAATCGCTTAAAAATTAAACAACCTCAAAAAATAATTAAAGACATATAGAAATTATTCCAGACAAAAAACAATATCCAAAACAAAACTTAAATTTTGACATGTTAAAACATTCAAATGTAAAATTAGACATTGAATTAAACGAATTTCACTCAGAAAATTAGACTTCAAAAAAAGAAAAAAAAGATTAATAAAAATTTTATTAATCACTATTTATTTTATCATCAACTAGAATGAAATACCTGCATAAATTCCGTTTAAGGTAAATGAATTGGTATTCCAGTTATTAACTGTTGCAAAAGCGTTTCTGGTACTTGTCGGGTCGCATACATACCAATAATCATCAATTAAAACCTGTGTCCATACGTGACCGTAAGTTCCGTCACTGAATCTGCATACCCCATGAACATATCTTGCTGCAAGACCTGCAGTCCTGAACATGGAAATCAATAAATGAGACTGGTCAACACAGTTACCTGTCTTAGCATTTAAAGTACCTACAGCACCGTATTTAGTATTATAATAGAAACTGTATGAAATCTTGTCTCTGACATAGTTATAGATTGCTTTTGCTTTAGCCAAATCAGAAGTCAGTCCAGATGTAAGAGAGTTGACAACAGACTTAATAGCTGAATTTCCTACAGGACAATTGGTAGTAGATTTCAAGTAAACTGAAGTATCTTTCACAGTGTTTTTCTCATTCAAACCAGTACCAGTGCCAGTTGGAGTTGAATCTCCTGAATCATATGTGATTACAACATAACTAGGCAATGCAGAATTGGTATTATAATAAGCCAGCACACGTGAGAATGCATCTACCAACTCATCATAAATTATTTTTCCTAAAGTAGATGAAGCGTAATTAGGTGCCTGCTTATTAGATGCAATATATTTAGCAACATTATTGGCTACAGTCAGGTAATTTTGTTTAGTTAATTGTTCTGAACTAATAGAATCTCCAAATGGAGATGCAGGTGCACTAACACCAGTAATATAACTAATATCTGACATGTTTGAATTGCCTATTTGGTATATTGCCTGACTCATAAGATATAAGAATTCAGGTGTTTTGAATGTAATTCCACCTGCAGTAACTGTAGCTGGAAGTTTACTGTTTTTTGAATAATACTCCTTCAAGTTAGTGGCGCCAGTTAAAATATTTTTGATTGAAATGGTATCTCCGGTTGGAGTTGGAGTAGGAGTAGGATCCGGTGTCGGATCATCAGATGGTGAAACATCCTTAATCTCTACATAATTTGGCAATGCTGAATTAGCTTTATAATATGCCAATGTTCTGGCAAACGCATCAACCAAGCTTTCATATTTGATATTTCCTAATGTGGAAGAAGCATAATTAGGAGCCTGATTATTGTTTGCAATATAATTGCCTACTCTAGTAGCCACATCAACATAATCTGATTTATATAACTGACCAGAAGCTGTTCCGGCTGAATTTTCAGGAGCTGTTGCAGCAACAGGTGAAATAGCTGCAGAACTTCCCGCATTAATATTCACAATCGCTTTTGACATCAAGTATAGGAATTGTGCGGTAGAATAGGTTACTCCGCCAACACTTACAGTAGCAGGTACAGTTCCTTTTGATGCAATAGTGTTTTTTAATGTAGTTGCAGCAGTTAAGATATTTGCCAAGGAAACTGAATCAGTAGTTATATCATCTGATGATGAATCTGATGAATCAGACATGGTACTGAAATTAGGGAAGTTGGTATGACCCCATCTAAATATTATGGCACCTTTAGCGCCACCACTAAGTCCTGCCTGACAGTCCTTGGTAATTTCAGATAGAGAAAGTTTTGTTACATCGCTATCTGATTTATAACCCTGCAAACCTGACCAGATTTCAGCGCCTTTTGAATTTTGAACAAACCATTTGGTTGTAGAAGTAATCCAAGAGGTGGTTTTACCGTAATTTCCTTTGTAAATCATCGGAATAAGCACATCCAAACTTGAACTAAGTGCGGAAATATCCTGACCATAGTAATAAGCATTACTGGTTGTTTCAGGCATTAAAGCACCGGAAACAATTAAATCCTTATTGATAGCATGAACAGCATCAGCAACCTGTTTAGCAAATTGGCTGATTGCAGCAGTACCACCGCTGGTTTTATATGCTGTACCAGGATATCTTAAATAATCCAGATGAACACCAGCTATTCCTTTAAGATTTGCATAAGTTTTAGCTTCATTAATTTTTTTATTAAAGTATGCAGTATTGACTGCTCCATTTTTAATCGGATTTACCCAGCTTCCGTCATAGAAGGATTGCATCCAGATATGAACTCTGATTCCAACTTTAGCTGCACTTGCAATCCAAGATTCGACAGCAGATTTTCCATATTCTTCTACTGCATAAAAGTTCAAGAATATATCAGTAGTTCCTTTGGAAGCCAAAGTGCTTAAAGAAACACTTTTCATATCTCCACCGAAAACCCAGTATCCATATCCATTAGTTACAGGTTTTTTAACGACACTGATTGCTTTTGATGCATTGGCAGGACCATTATCATTATCTTTCGCACCATCATAACTGTATGTCACGGTATAATTTCCAATACCAACATTCGCAGTGAATGTGGCAATACCAGTTGAGGAAGTGGTTGCAGTATATGTCTTGCCGTTTACTGTCAGTGAAACAGTTTTACCGGATAATGCATTTTTATTAGCATCCTGCAATAAAACCTTGAAAGTTTGAGATCCCTGATAGAATGATGTGCCGCTTTTCCATGTTAGAGTAGGAGTAGTCCTTTCTTTAATGGTAACTGTAGAAGATCCTGTCTTAGCACTGACTTTTGAATCTCCTGCAAATGTATATTTGATTGGATATTTACCTATAGCAAGGTTCATTCCAAAATAGAATACTCCATTTGCATTAGTTGTTCTTGTATAAGTTTTACCATTGATTTCCACTGTTACAGTTTTGCTTGCTAAAGGAACGGTTCCGGAAGTTAATGCTGCACTAAATGAATTGCCTGCACCATGTCCAAATGTGGTTCCGCTTTTAACAGTGAATTTGGCGGTTTTACTTGGAAGGATATAGAGTTTATTTGAAGCACTTGATGCTTTATAGAAACTATTTCCAGCAAACTTATATTTTACGGTATATGTACCTGCAGCCAAGGTCGGTAATTTTACAGAAGCCACACCTTTACTGTTGGTTTTTGCAGAATAAGTCTTGCCGTTTACTGTGAATTTTACAATTTTTCCAGCACCAGGAGCATAACCTAATCCATTAAGTAAAGTTGCCTTAATTGTTTTTGAATCGCTTTTAAGGAAAGTGTAAGTTGAAGTAGTTAATTTGGATGTAGTTGAACTAACTACCTTAACTGTATTGGTTTTAGTTAAACCGTCAGTATTATAAGATATAATTTTATAAGTTCCTTTTTTAAGGTTAGTCATTGATAAACTAGCTACACCTTTACTGTTTGTTTTAGCTTTATAAGTTTTACCATTAATCTTAAACTTAATGTATTTGTTAGCTAAAGCTTTACCATTGCTTTTTAAAAATGTTGCAGTGAATTTTTTACCGTCAGTATAAACTTTAGTAACATCATTTGCCTTGATTGTAGTTAATATTTTAAATTTATTTGTTGCAGAATAACCTGTTTCAGGGTTTTCCGCTACCACAGTATAAGTTCCAGGTTTAAGATTAACTGCCAAGGAAGCAACACCATTTGCATTAGTCTTAACAGTATGAAGTACACCATTTACTTTAATCTTAACATTGGTATTAGCCAAAGCTTTACCGTCAATATCAGTAAATGTTGCTGTGTATTTTGTGCTTCCTTTATAATATTTGGTTACATCACTTGATTTGATGGTATCTGCAATATTTACTGTAGAAGAAACATTATTAGCGTCACCATATGCTGCATTTTCAGAAGATACAGATTGACTAATAACCCCATTACTACCATCATTGTAATCATCATTTATGTTAGTTGATAAATTATTTGAATTTTCAGATCCTAAAACTTCTTCACTTGATAGAGAAACTTTAGATGAATCGTTATCAACATTTGAATCACTAGATACAGAAATCTCTGATGAATCAGTTGTTTTCTCCAGTGGGACTGATAAATCTGATGTGTCATCTACTAAGCCAGTAGCATACGAATCTGTAATATTTACATCACTTGCAGAAATAGCGCTAATTGAAAACATGACCGTTAGCACTAAAAATAAAGTGAGCAATAGTTTTTTGTTCAAAATATTTTACCTCCATAACAATTATTTTAAACATACACAAGATAAAAATCTCGCTTATCAAATATTTATCTCAAATATGTTATATAAACCTTTTTATTTCAAAAAAAGCATTATTCTTATTTGATTTTTAAAAATAAACTTAAAAATTAGTTAAAACAACAAT
>NZ_JAZQIJ010000179.1:0-19342 GCF_045541095.1 Methanobrevibacter sp. | reverse complement strand
CAATTTTGTCATATGGCTTCAACAAGCTTTAAATAGAATATAATTAAATATTAAAAATTAAATTTAAATTTAAGGTGATTTGAATGCCATATGACTACTACGATTACTTCAAAAAGCAAACAAAAAACAGGCATTTTACTGAAGTAAGTGACATTGTTAAAGAAAAAATATGGAGCGAAGGAATCAACTTCAAACTGTCACTTGAATGGTTAAAAATTGAAGACAAAATAAGAATAAAGCTGTATCAAAACCTACGATACAATTAACGGTTTAAAAGTTTTGTAATCTGCTTATAGGCAGGAATACCAATAGTCTTAGCAACAGGCAGTATATATTTCAATCCAGGAAGTTCAAATTCCTTTTTAACTTTTTTAAGTTCAGCAGGTATATCCAGCTTTTGAGGGCATTTCCTAAGGCACTTTCCACAACCATTGCAAAGGCCCGCATTACCTGCTTTGCCCATTATGCCTCCAACATACTGGTAATAGTCCATAAATGCAGGATTGATAAAACCCTTATGACCAAATAGGTATTTTTCATTATAAATCTTGAGACATTCAGGAATGTTTACATCACGCGGACATGGCATGCAGTATCCGCAGGTAGAGCAGTTGATTTTAAGTGAATTTTTCATCACCCTTTTTACGGCTTCAACTGTTTCGAGCTCTTCAAAGGTCATCGACATCGGGACAGTAGTTTCGGCAACAGCAAGATTATCTTCAAGCTGTTCAATTGAATTCATTCCAGAAAATACACAACTGACATTGCGATTATTTAAAACCCACTGCAGAGCCCATTGAGCGGTGGTTTTTGTGGAATCCGCATTTTTAAATATTTCTTCAGCATCCTTAGGCATCTTTCCAGCTAAAATTCCTCCTTTTAATGGTTCCATTACAAAAATACCCATTCCCTTGGATGCGGCATACTCGATTCCCTCAACGCTTGCCTGGACGTTGTCATCAAAATAGTTATACTGGACCATCACTACATCCCAGTCATAGCCGTCAATGAGCAGATCGAACTCTTCTTTTACCCCATGGTAGGAAAAACCGACATACTTTATTTTTCCTTCACGTTTGGCCTTGCTTAAAAATTCAAACAGTCCACGTTTAAGCAGCCTGTTGACAGTTTTCAAATCAACAGAATGAATCAGATAAAAATCAATGCAATCTCTCTGGAGCCTTTTGAGCTGTTCGTCTAAAAAGTATTCCATGTCTTCATATTTCCTGACATGAATGGATGGCAGTTTGCTGGATATCAAAACCTTATCCCTATACTCACCCTGTAAAATTTCACCAAGGAACTTCTCGCTGTCTCCATAAAGATATGCAGTATCTATTAGATTGACACCATTGTCAATGGCATGATAGATTTGTTTTGTAGCCAGTTCACGATTAATCTTACCGTTTTTAAGAGGAAGTCTCATAGCACCGAAACCAAGTGGAGAAACTTCAACTCCTATCTTTTTGATTAATCGATACTGCATAAAATCAAATCCTATTCATATTCACTTATGATTTCTTTCATGTAATTAATCAGGTCGCCTTTTGATTCATCATCATCCATTGCAAACTCAATTGATGTTTTAAGCCATTCAAACCTGTTACCAATATCATAAGTCTTGCCTTCAAAGGTAACTCCATAAATGGAATCAAGCTTTTGAAGGGCATCAGTAAGCTGAATTTCACCACCTACACCTGGAACGGTTTCGTCAATCTTGTCAAAAATGTCCGGTGTCAAAACATAACGGCCCATAATTGCCAAATTGGATGGTGCCTGATGAGCTAAAGGCTTTTCAACCAGTTTTTCTATATTATAAACGTTATCCTCAACTTCGGTTCCTTTAATGATACCGTATCTTTCCACCTTGTTCATTGGAACCTCTTCAAGGGAAATGGCTGATGCATCATATTTTTCGTGAACTTCAATCAGCTGCTTTGTGCATGGAGTAGGTCCTTTTGTGATGGAGTCCCCTAAAAGTACCGCAAACGGTTCTCCACCTATATGCTTTTTGGCGCAGTATATTGCATCCCCAAGACCTCTTTGTTCCTTTTGCCTTACATAACAGATATCAGCCAAGTCTGTAATTGCACGAACTTGCTTTAACCTCTCATCCTTTCCTGCACTTTGCAGAGTCTGTTCAAGTTCAAATGATTTGTCAAAGTGATCTTCAATTGATCTTTTATTCCTACCTGTTACTATCAAAATATCATCAATACCTGAAGCCACAGCCTCTTCAATAACGTATTGAATGGTAGGTTTATCATAAACAGGCAACATCTCTTTAGGTTGCGCTTTAGTAGCAGGCAAAAATCTAGTTCCAAAACCTGCTGCCGGAATTACAGCTTTCATAATTTATCACCATAAAGTTTTATTTATATAATTTTTTAATTCATTTATTATAAATAGATAACGAGTAATTTTGAAAAAAAAGTATGAAATTTAAAATTAACTGAAAAAAAATATTTTAAAAATTGAATAAGGACAAATTTAGATAAATCCTTACTCAACCAATATATTATACATTTAACTATTTTCTGACAACAATCTTATTTGAATTTGTCAAACCATTGCAAATAGTCTTGATTGTGTATTTTCCGACTTTCAAATTTTTAGGCAATTTGAAAGTAGCAATTCCGTTTTTATTGGTTTTAATTTTATAGGTTTTGCCTTTGAACTTGATTTTGACAAGCTTTTTGGCATATTTTTTACCGTTTGATTTTAAAACCTTTACTGTAAATTTGCCTGATTTTTTAACTTTTTTGCTGACATTTTTAGTTATCAAAGTTGTTTTGACGGTTATTTTATTTTTCACTGAAATATTTTGATATTGAACCTCAACAGTATATTTTCCAGGTTTTTCAGATATTTTTAAAGTTGCATAACCTTTGCTGTCAGTCTTTTGGTAATATGTTTTTTTGCCGATTTTAAACTTGACATATTTATTAACGGCAATTGTACCGTTTTTTTCATGAATTTGAACCATGAAATCCTTGGATTGTCCGTAATACTTAGTCAGATCCTTTGAAGTTATCACAGGCAATGGAATTATCTCAATAACAGCTTTACCATCTACAAATTTAACCATGACCATACCGTTACTGTCGGCAGTTTTGACCAGATTGGCTGAAAATAAAACCATAGATGAATTGCCTTCAATTTTAAATATGGCCACCTGACAATTAACAGTTATCAAATCCCCTTTCATGACAAAACTCTTACTTGGAAATGATGTGAATAAAATAGCCCAATTGCTTAAATTTGACAGTCTGTCCACATTAATATCATTTTTAATGTCTGTTATAAAAGTATAGTCAATGTCGATATCTTCAGTCAGATAGAAAGGATTCATGTTGTTTTCAGTGAGAAAACTGCAATAATGTATGGTTCCGTTTTCACCAAACCACATGATATCCCTTCCAAAAATACTTCCGTCATTGCTAAATTTTGAATTAGTAATCTCACCGCCATTTCCACTCCAGAAGATTGAAGCTCCTGCCCATGCGTCATTGTTGTAGAATTTGGATTTGGAAATTTTTCCGAAATCTCCTCTCCAGCAGATTGCTCCTCCACTGTTAGAATATCCTACACTGTTATCAGAGAAAATGCAATTATGTACTGTTCCGTTTGTACCATTCCATACAATAGCTCCACCTTCACTTATATGTGCACCCATTGGCCTGACTCTGTAAATATAAGTGATGCTTCCATCTTCGTTGACTATTTTCTCTTCCTTGTCAAACGGATCATCATCTATTCCCCTTATTGCATTGCGTGTGAAGTTGCAGTTTGAAACAATACCGTTTGATCCATTCCAGTAGATTGCTCCACCACCAATATCCATTGAGAAATATTTTGCAATTGCCTTGCCGTTTATGAAGTTGACATCTCTGATTGTGACATTGTCTGCAGTGACATTGAAGATTCTGGACAGTCCCTTACCATCTAAGGTATGACCCCTACCTTCAATTGTTATTGGTTTGGAAATCAGAATTCCCCTGTTTGAACCGTTGACAAATTCATAATCATCATTTAAAACCAGTATTCCGCCTTCAGGAGTCATGTTGATTAAAAGTGCCAATTCATCGAATGTTTTGGCAAAGCTGAATTTTACATTAATCTGGCGAATGTCATACATTACTTCTATACTTGATTCATTATCAAAGATTGAATCGGTTACTGTTGCATTGCGGGAATTTACAAAGAGATTCAACGGCGCATTGGCCATGAATGTTGAGTTCGCAATTAATACATTGTCCCCGTTGAGGTCAATGGCACCGCCCCCATGGCCTGCAGTGTTGTTTTTGAATTTGGAATTTGAAATCCTGATGTTATTGCCCCAGCTGGTTTTGATGGCGCCTCCAGCAAAATCCACCCTGTTATTTTCAAACAGGCAGTTTTCAACAGAAATATTGTTTCCATTCAAATATAATGCTCCTCCGTCACTGTTGACTGTCTGGATATGAGGTTTTGTTGGATCAAAACCGTCACCACAGGTCAGACCTACATCAGCCGCAGTAATTGCGGAATTGTTTATAAAGTTACAATAGGATATTGTTGCGTTGTCTCCCCCCACATAGACGGCACCGCCGGCTGAAGAAGCAAGATTATTTGTGAAGTTGCAGTTAAGTAAAGTTCCGTTTGAACCCCACCATGAAATAACACCACCTGCAAGGCCAGTTGTTTTTGCGTTTACGAAATTTATATTTTTGATTACAACATTGTCCGCCTTAACCCAAAAGACCCTTGGAATATCACTTGCATCTATTGTGTGGTCATTTCCATCTATAGTTATTGAATTTTCAATTATTATGTGTTTTTGTGAAGTGTTAGTTGAAATATAGTCATTTTCCAGGTCAATAATGTCCCCATCTACTGTGAAATTGATATCTGAGGCTAAATCATCGATATGACTTACATCAGTATTTGTAGCATTATTCGCACAAACAAAGGACATTGATAGGGTTATTAAAGTAAAAATTGTTAAAATAAGCATTATCTTTTTCAAATATTAAACCCCCTAGAATTCATGTATAATATTTATGGAGAAAATAGATAAAGTTTTCTGAAAAGTAGTGCGGGGGACGGGACTTGAACCCGCGAAGGGACTGACCCACTAGGCCCTCAACCTAGCGCCTTTGACCGCTCGACCACCCCCGCATTAAAACAAAAGTAGTTATTAAAAAATATATTTTTCAACTTATATATAGTTAACTATTTTTTGCACGTTTTTATTGTGACTTCCAAAATTTTTTCATTTTTTAAATCATTGACAATAGTTTCATCAATGTCTCTGGCCGCCTTATCTGCATTAATCATGAGTGTGCGAGGACAAGTGTAGTCACTTTTCCTGCAGACAATATCTGTCGGATGTGTCAATGTCAAATCCTCATGGCCATAACCCAGAATTTCATCATAGCCGTTTTCAGTTCTGAGTTCTACGACTATCCGAGTATCTGAACTGGCTATCTCCCTTTTAAACTCATCCGGAAAGTTCAGCATGCTCTTGTCCATGTCAACCCCAATTATACAATCTGCGGTAGGGCCAATTTCCGGATCCTTTGTAATCTCAAAGGTGGACTTGTGATTTGAGGACACATTCTTATGGCCTTTGGTTAAAATCTTAAAAATCATAAATAATAATTGGTCTCAAAAACTAATAAAATTTTTCATGCAGAATACTACAAATAACAATTAATAATTTGATAGAATAAAGTAAAAAATAGTCAAATAAATAAATTAACATTTAATTTCAAATAAGTTTAGTAAAAATACAAATGATTTGAATATTGTAATCTATATGGAAAAATAAAATAAAACAAGTTTTCTAAAAAACACTTCTATTTTTTAATAGTTATGGTCTTTGTCAGTGAAGATTTACCATAAATGGCCTTAATCTTATGTTTGCCTACTTTCAACTTGATTTTTATAGTGACTGTAGCTATTCCTTTCTTGTTTGTTTTGGCGGTGTATTTCTTACCTTTGATTTTGAAGGTAATCTTTTTGCCTTTGAGGATTTTGCCTTTGCTGTTGACCAGTTTAGCTGAAAATTTCACCTTTTGGTTTTTCTTTTTGGAAATGTTTTTTGCAGACAAAACATTTTTGACGGTAATCTTGTTGGATACCTTTACACCACCATAGCTGGCAGTTACAGTATATTTTTTAGTTTTAAGTTTTACAGTAAGCTTTGCATAACCGTTCTTATCTGTTTTGATTTTGTATGTCTTTCCGTTTACCTTGAATGCAACAAGTTTTCCGGCACCAACAGGTTTTGCATCATCACCATAGATACGCACTTTATAGATGCTTTTGGCCCCATAATAATTTGAAACATCTTTACCGACAATTTTTTTATAGATTGTAATTTTGTTTGAGAGTTTCTGACCGGTTACAGGATTTACAGTTGATATCACATAATTTCCAACTTTGAAATTGATGTTTATCCTTGCAATACCGTTCGGAAGGGTGGTTAATGTATAAGATTTGCCTGAAATTGTAAATACCACTTTTGTATTTCCAAGTGCATTTCCGTTTGCATCAGTAAATATTGCGAAGTACTGTGTTCCGCTTCCGTAGACTTTAATCACATCTATTCCTTCAAGGGTTGAAAGGACAGTAATATTGGCCTTTGTAAATGCTTCATGATACCTGTCTGTTTCTGCAAAATATACATAAGCCTCATAAGTTCCAACATTAAGGTTAATATCAAGGAAAGCTTCACCATTTGAGTCCGTGTAGAGGTCATGGCCTGTTGAACCTATTCTGACAAAAATGTCCTGGCCTGCAAATGGGTTGCCGTTTGAATCTTTAAGAATTACCTTAAACGGAGTTGTTCCACCAAAATATTTTGTAAAATCACTAGCGGATATTTTAACATCCAACAAATCATCGACAACTTTGAACTTGCCTTCAGCAGTAGCTGCAGTGTAATTATCCGTACCCTCATATTTAACGGAATATGTGTAATTGCCTGTAGCCATCTTACCAAGGACTAATGATCCTTTTCCATCGAAAACGTAGATTTCATATTCCTTGGCCCCGATGGTTAGTTTTACAATATCAGTTATCGGAATGCCGTCTTTGGTATTGAGACTTACAGTACAAATAACCCTATCATTCAATCCCGCATCATTGATTTGGGCAACCATTATGGTTTTTTTCTGATTTACAGACAGTATGTAAGTAGCATTTGACGCATAGTAATTTCTATCACCAGCATATTTTGCAATGACTGTATATTCACCAGTATCCAATGGAGAAATATACCAGGTGGACCGTGAATTGGATATAGGTTTGTTTCTCGGAGAGTAATATCCAATCATGCTGAATGAAACACTTCCTGTTGCATTCGGACTTAAATCAGCATAGATTCTGATGTTTTCACCCAAATAAACCTCCCTGACATATACGTCAATTGTGGAATTGGCTTTAGAGACTGTGACTGAAGTTTCATTATATGAATCAACATAATATTCATTTCCCAAATAATTTGCAGAAATGATATATGAACCAACATCCAGACCTGTAAAAGTCCATATTGCCTTTCCATTAGAGATTGTAATGTTTTTTGTGAGATTTCCGGCTTTGAATGTTACAGTTCCTGTTGCATTGTCATTTAGCTCGGCAGTGACTACAATATCCTTTCCGTAAACTTCATCGCTGACGGTGAGAATTATGTCTGATGCCAATTCCTTCACATAAAAGCTTAAGGTTTTGTTTGAAGCGTGATAGTTATTGTCTCCAAGATATCTGACAGTTATTGAGTAGTTTCCTTCATCCAATTTTGAAAGGTTGAGCAATGCTTTTGAATCGATGATTGAAACTTTGTATTCACTTCCTCCAAATACAAAAATTATTTCACCGGATGCATTATTAAGATTTTGGACAGTAATTATCTCATCAACATATGGAGTTGCTGAGGCAATATTTACATCCATCTCCAATTCCGCCTTTTCGACAGTGAATTTTGCCACATGAGTCTTGTCAAGATATTTGGCTTCAACTGTATAGTTTCCAACATTGAAACTTGATGAGTTAAATGTAGCAGTTCCGTTGACAATTTCCACTTCAACAGTGATATCGCCGATTAGGAAACTGACATTGCCTCTAACACCCTCTTCAAATTGAGCCATGATAATTTCATCCTCACCATAAGTTATGTTGGAGGATGTCAAATTGAAGTCAACTGCTTTGACATTTAACCTATTGCTGATAGTTGAATTCTTGTATCTGGCTTCAATGTCATATTCTCCGCCGGCAAGATTCAATGCAAAGTAAGCGAATCCGTCATCGTTTGTAGTGATGTTGTACTGTTTGCCGTTGAAAGTGACTGTAACGATTCTGCCAGGCATCGGAATGCCGTTTATTTCAATCAGCCTTACAGTGTAGTTGAAATCGTTGTATTCATAGCCTGTTGAATTCTCACCGATGAATGCGAATTCATCATCAACGCCCAAAGTAGTATTGTATGTGGCATCACTATAGTATCTGTTTCCTTCATAAAATACAAAGACATAGTTTGTACCTTTGTCGAATTTAACATCAAATTGAGCCATACCATCAGTCAGGTTTAGCTTATAGAGATTATAGTTGATGTAAACACCAACCACTCCGGTACAGTTTACCGGATCGACTTTGACAGTTACTGTTCCATTGCGATTAATATCATCCTGAATGATATCAACAGTCAGGTTTACAGGAGTTTTAAGGACTTTAAATGAAGTTGAAGTGTTTACAGTATTGTACCTCAAGTCTCCTTCAAATATTAAAGTAACATTGTATTGTCCCGCAGGAAGATTGGTTAAGGTTACATTAGTAACGCTGCCGTCAATGAATATTGTGTTGTTTTCACCTTTGATTATCAGTGTAGCCTCTCCCCTAAGGGATTCGGGTGAGACTTTAACTGTTATTGTTGCATTTTCACCTACTTTAACGTCTTCTGCAGAGATATTGATTGAAGCATCGTATCTTGTCACATTCAGAATGCCGCTTACAGTTGCAGAATTATAGAAGGATGTTTCAACGAATTCAAGGGAAATGTTATATTCGCCTTCTGCAAAATTGCTTAAAGAAATTGTAGTGTCTCCGTTATACAGATAGACAATTTTCTTTCTAACACCATCGACATACAATATGGCCTGACCCTGAACTCCTTTCGGACCTAAAGTGACAACGGCAGATCCTTTTTGACCAACCTTTATTTCAGGAATTCTGAGAGAAATGTCAACATCCTGCTTTTGAATGGTTACTGAAGTCCTGTTGAATGCCTTGAAATGGTCATCATCCCCTTCATAGATTATATCCACATCATACTTTTGAGGGGTCAAATCAGGAATTGCAATACTTCCACGGCCATTTACCAAATCTAGAGTGTAGGTTTCATCAGCTATTTTTAATAGCACTTTACCGTCTCCAATAAGTTTGCCGTTGGCATATACTTCAACATCCACATTTAAATCGTCAAGATAGGTTATATTGTCAATGACTGTATATGTAACATATGTCAATACTTTTCCAACATCAACGATGACACTTTGATTAAAGGAACCCAGACTTGCAACAACATCATATCCTCCCTTATTTTGAGTATAGTTGAACATGAATTCCGCTTTTCCGCCTGCCAATTGCTTGTTTTGGGTAATTTGATTGCCGTTGACAAAAGTGTTGAAAGTAATGTTAAATGTTGGGAATAAATTGATTTGAGGCAGTAAATTGATGTTGTTTGTCCATATTGCAGATATGGTTACGGAGTCTGAAATGTTCAATTTAGAATATTCAGGAGTGAGGTTTAAAATCAGCCATGAGTTGATTTTGTCGACATTAACTTTTGAACCGTCACTGTAAGGGTTTGTGTTGACATTCCACCAGTTATTGTCAAGACTTATGACATCTCCACCGTTAAAGTAGATGTCATTTGAGATGCCGTCAAAGCCCGGATTGTCCATGAATGCATTATATGTCAAATTCAAAAGACCTATATTGTAGATGTTTCCGGAACCTTTGTAGGATGGCATAGGTGTTTCATAAAATCCTGTGTTGTTTCTGAATATACTTCCCCGTGCGGTAAATGTACCTGAATTGTAGATTGTACCATAGATAATATTGAAGTTCCCTCTTTCAATGTAGTTGTTTTCAATAATGGAATCAAACAATGAGAAATCTCCAGTATTATATATTGCAGATCCCTTACATTCATGAAGGGACCTTGAACCTGTTATGTGGCTGTCACTCATTACAGTTTTACCGTCATTAGCTATTGCGCCACCGTATCCGAAATCAACGCTTCTTGAATTTGAAAAGGTTGTGTTGGAAACAGCCAGTTTTCCCTTATTGTAAACACTTCCACCATAGGAGAAGAGTCCTGAAGTTGACAGTGCAGTGTTGTTGTAGAAATAGGAATTGAGAATTGTAAGATTTCCGAAATTGCTTATGGCACCACCATAAATGTACTTGTCATTGGTTCCATAGTTCAAGACACAGTTAATGAATGAACAGTTATCAATTGTGACAACCGCATCCTTGATGTCCAGAGCAGCACCATATACGCTCTGTTTATAAGAAACTGAATAGGATTCCGGTGATTTATATGCGTTGATGAACTTAATATTCTTGAAGCTAACGGTCACACCATCCTTTATATCAAAAATATAATTCAAGTTCAATCCATTGATAGTAGTGTCTTTGGAACCTACAAAATTCAAAGATTTATCAATTGTCAGTTTAGTATTCTTAACAGTACTGAAACTGCCGCTTGACAGATAAATTGTATCATTTTCATTTGCTATCGATATAGCTTTTTTAATTGTTTTGATTGCTGTACTTTCGGAAGATCCGTCACGTGAATCCTTACCTCTGGTATCAACATAAATTGAATGTCCCTCCAGAACATCGTCTGATGAGCCATCAAACGGAACTGAGATATTAGTTGTTTCGTTAAATCCCATCTCTTCAGCACTAACAGCTGAAATCATCAGAACAATGAACAAAAGGAACAATGTAAATATTATTTTATTAATTTTCAAATTTATTCCCCAATAAAAATTTAATTTCACTTTATACTTTATCATTTGTCAATGATATGTTTAGTTATGAAAAGCAGAATATATAAAATTATCTAGAAATGAGTTAAAAATAAAAAAAAGAGAATTAGTTAAAACAACTAATTTTGATTAAAATTTGATTTTTTACGCCAAATTCCAATAAACAACAATATTAATACGGGAATAATGAAAAATACTGATGGAATGAACTTATCATCACTTTTTTCATCGATTTCATATACTTTTTTACTTACACCATCAGATTCACCGATAGCTGAAGAATCCGCAGCTGCAGATGATTTAGACTGACTTGCAGCACTTTCAGTTCCTTCAGCAGATGGAGTTGCATCACTCTGGTTTGACTGAACATTGACATTTGTGTTCTGACCATTGTATGAAGTAGTGTTTACATTTCCACCTTCAGTATTGGAATTGATGAAATTAATCAAAAAGTCTTTTAAAGACATTTGATTAGATTTTGATGAATTTCCACTTGAACTTCCCTGCTCAGAAGGACCGAAGTGAGTATCATCTGTTTTTGATGTTTCATCATCTCCAGATTCACTATCCTTAGAATCTGTTGAGCCCTGCTCTTTTGAAGTTCCGGGAATCAGTGGATTGAATGAATATTTGCTTTCTTCTTCACCGGTTGAAAGCTTGGATCCATCAATTTTATTTGTAATACCTTTGTTATTCCTTGGTGTAGAGTAATCGTTCTTATCACCGTTGTCAATATTATTGTTATTTAATGCGAAATAATCAAATGCTTTCATTATTTGATTATTGTAAAATTCCAGACCCTTATGAGAATTTACATCCCAATATTTGAATCCTCCGTTTCCGTCTTTTACTTTAGAATTATAGGAAACTAATAAATTATTAATTACCTTCGAATCAACTGAACTCAATAAATTTACGGCATAATAACCATCACTGAATACAGTATTGTTTTGAATATTGTACTGGTGGTCTCCGTTTGTGCTTTGACGATAACTTATTCCATATATGTTATCATCGATGGACACGTCACCTACACTGTGAACTTCGATAGTGTTGTTTAAAATTGTTGAATGAGAATCTTGTGACTCGATTCCGGCTACCAAAGCCCATTCATGAGTTCCTGCTAATCCAGTTACATTAATTCTGTTGTTTGTAATGGACAAAGTAGTTTCCCCATAGAAGTTTTGGGAATAAACACCGATATTCGGACCATTGGAAAATGAATACAAATCATTTTCAGTAATGTTTACCTGATAGATCGGACCTGTAATCTGAATCGGATATGCAGTACCTGCGGCCAGCTTACCTCCTGTTGTTATAATGGAAATTTTATTGTGGCAAGCGGTGAGATTGTTCAAATTATAGATGTCCAAACCATAAAGATAATTGTCTATACCAGGATATGTCAAGAAGTCTGTCATAAATATGGAATTATTACAGATTAATGAATTATCCGATTTACTTATCAGCATGCAATCCAGAGACGGATATGAATGTTCAGGCCTTTTGTTCACTTCGGAAAAAAGACTGTTGCCTGTGAAAGTTATGTTGTCACAACCTTCAATACCGACTGTTAAAACCAAATCAGATGCAAGTTCTGCACCGTCAGCTCCAAAAATGATGTCTTTCAGAGGCAAGGCAGAGATTATCATGTTATTCTCAATTAATGCATCTTTACAATCCAATAATTTCATAGCACAATTATAAACATTAACATCATCATTATGCCCTTCAAAATTTATATAGGAATTGCGAATCTTTAAGTTCCTTAAAGGATTGTCAGGAGTTCCTTGAGCAAAAATTCCATATGCCTCTACATTTTGAGGTACAACATAATTTATACTAACGTTTATTAAATTAACATAGTCTGATAGAATTTCAATAGCAGCACCGTCATTATTGGCGAACTGACTATCCAAATCCAAATTTATATCAGTTAATGTTACATCTTTTGCATCAATTTGGAAGACAGTATTTTTCAGGTCATATCCAATGCCTTTGATTGTCACGTTATTAGCATGAATAATTAATCTACCAAGATTTTCAAAATCCTGATTGAATATCAAGGTTTTATCACTAAATCTTGACTTTAAAATACCATTTGTGAAATAGTCATCGAAATTATCTGAATCAATATAGATAGTATCATTTACTACCAAATCAGGTTCATCAGGAACTTCATCTTCAATTTCATTTAATGTAAGATCGTTTGCTACACTTAGCTCAGTTAAATTGCCTGAAGTTTCATAAGTAGCATTTAAGTCAACAGCTGAAACTGAAGACAGTGAAATTATAAAACAGATAATCATTAATCCAATGAATAATTTCACATTAAATCTTATACCTATCACCTCCACTGGATAAATAAACACCAATAGCATTTAAACATATGTTTAATTACTAAAAGATAATAGATATTTTTGTAAAATATTATTTATAAAGTTTTCTTTAAGAAATATTCAAGTAGACTAAAAAAAGAAAAAGTTAGTGAGAATTTAATCTCACTATTTAATTGTTATTTTTACAGATTTGCTTACTGCTTTGTAGGTGGTGTCACCTGCATATTTAATGGTTGCTGCAAATTTGCCTTTTTTGGTTATTTTAAGGCTGAATGTTGCTTGACCTTTAGCGTTTGTTTTTGCTGTGTAGGTTTTACCATTGATTTTCATGGTGACTTTTTTACCTGCACCAAAGTAAGTTTTACCGTCTGCAGATGCTCCTTTTATGGTTTTTAAAGTTACTGTGTATTTTTTGGTTTTTGCAGTAGCTTTGTATGTTTTTGCCGGAGCTGTAATGGTTACAGGTTTTTTCTCGATGATAATCAGGTATACTTGCATGGTTGCGTTGTAATTTTCATCACCTAAGAATGCTACAGCGAATGTGAGTCTGTTTGCATCTTTGAAGTTGATTTGTACACTTGTGAAACCGTTTGCGTCGGTTGTTCTTTCACGCATTACACCATTAACACCGATAAAGACAGTTTTGTTTACAAGAGGGTTACCCATCATATCAACAAGTTGTGTTGTGAAGTTTTGACCTCTTTCACCTGCATAATAGTCGACTGCATATTGTGTGTAGTTGTTTCCGACAATTACAGTTGAATCCCTTGTAGGGGCAACATTTTCTAATTTAATGGAAATTTTAGTTGGCAAGAAGTAATCGTCACCAGCATATGACAGTTCGACAGCAGAACTTCCACTAATGTTTATTAGGAATGCACCATATTCGTCAGTTGTAGTGTTGTAGTTTACACCATCTAAAGTGTAGGATATATTTGTGTTGTTCATTGCGTCACCGAGGTTGTTTACTAAAACACCGTCAATGAATCCGCTTCCGTCAAGAGTGAGATTTGCAAATTCAGTAGCGAATACTTCAATATTGAAGCTTGTCACGTTATATGATGGGTTGTGAGCGTCGTCTCCAGAGTAAACAGCAACAATTGAATGTTCACCTGCAGGAACAGCATTCATGATGTAAGTTGCAATACCATCTTCTAATGGTAATACATTCACGACACCATCAACAACAAGGGTAAGGTTACCTGTTGCATTTTCAACGGAAATGAAAATAGCTACATCGTCTCCAATTTTGATTTCTTCAGGAACTATAATTACAGTAGTTGAATTTTCTTTTACAACACCGTTAAATGTGAAAGTTTTATTGCTAGCAAAATAATTACCTGTTTCTTCAAATTTGATTAATACATCACCATTAGCAACACATGGAATGTTAAAGTTACCGTTTTCGTCAGTGGTGACATTTTCTTTAACATCACCGATTTCGTATGAAACAGTTGCATTGCTTATAGGATTACCTTCAATGTCAGTTAATGTACCATTAATACTTAAATCATTGTTGATTGCATCAATGCTTATTTGAGTGTCTTTTCTTATAACAGTTAAATTTACAGTTTGATTGTCAACAGTTGCTTCAATTTCATAACTTTCACCGTCAACAGCAACAGATGTTGAAACTTTATTTGCAATAGTTCCGTTATTAATTCCTAAAACAGCACCAGTAGCATTCATTGTGAATTCTCTAGCAGGTAAACTTCCTTCATAATCAGCTAAATTTTCACCATCGAATGATTTGAATGCTAATTCAACACCATTTGCAGTTTGGTTTAATGTTAAAACTAAGTAATCTTCAGGGTTAACTACTTCTGAGCTGATTTCTCTGATTTTTAAAACGTAATTTGAAATGAAATTTGAAGTTCCAATTGTAGCGTTTTTGAATGTAGCGTTGTTGCTTCCCCACCAGTTGTCGGAGATATCCATATCAATAGTTTTACCAGCTGCAATTCCTATTTTGGAAATATCGTCTGATAAAATAACAGAATTGTGTATGTCTACTGAGAAATTACCTGAGTTGAGAGCTGCAATTATATATTCGACGTTTTCAAATAAACATCCGTCAAATACTCTGTGAGAGTGGTATGAAGTACCATCACTTCTTGTGTAGAATAAGCTTACAGACTGTAAATTTCTGAATGTGGAATTATATACTTCAATATCTCCAGGTACCATAGTATAACCTCCTCCTGCAAGGTTCCAGGAGTTGATTCCACCAAATGCGTTTGGAGTGTATCTTCCACCTTGATCTTCGAATGTAGAGTTGATAATTGTTACATGTTCACAGGATCCGATTGCAAGACAGGTTAATGAATTTTGTGGCATGTATATGCGTTTGGACAATTCATCAACTGTTCTGTTGGTAACTGTGAAAATAGTGTTTTCTATTGTTATGTTACCTTTTTGACCACCAAATGCACCGATAGCAACTAAGTCCATATTCATAGCGTAAGCGTCAAGACTGTCAATTACTTTTGAATTTTTCATGTATAATGTGCCTTGGTTTGCAATTGTGGATAATCTGCCTGCATGGTTTGCTTCGAATGTTGAATTATCAATTATTAAAATACCATCATTGTAAATTGCTCCACCGTAATATGCATTTGCTCTTTTGGCTACGTCTCCATAACCGTTATCGAAGAAATAAGAGTTGTTTATAGTTAAAGTACCTGCGGTATTGATAGCTCCACCGTAGTTACCTTGTCCGCCAATGAATTTGACATTGTCAATTTCCATATTTGCTCCTTCTTCAACATAAATTGCAGATTGGGTATCACGAGCAGCTCTGTTTATGGTTACATTAGCTAATGTTAATTTAGCATTACCTGCTAAAGCAGTAATGAAGTAATCAGCAGTACTGTCTGAGATAATAACTTTGTCTGCACCTGCACCTACAAGCAATACGTCAACTGTTGTTGGAATTCTTAAATTGGTATTTAATTCACCGGTGTAATTGCCTTCTAAAACATGAACAGTAATGTTTGTGGATTTAGTATAACCTTCGCTTAATGCTTTAGAAATGGATTTGAATGGGTTGTCTTCACTACCAGTTCCGTTTTCATCATCACCAAGGCTGTCAGATACATATAATTCAATGCTGTCTAAAGCTTCAGCAATGTTTGTAGAGATAACGCCATCCACATAAGTATCATTTTCGGTTGCATATTCATAAACGCTGGTAAATTTATATTCGGTATCATTTTTAAATCCAACATATTCCAAGGTTGCGTTTTCATTGATTAAATCAGCCTTACCGATTATATCTCCGTCAAAGTAGAAGGTTACTTGACCTCCTCCAATGATTGCACCTGATGGGTGGGATACGGTTACGGTTATGATATCTGATAATTCAGTTACATTTTTACTGTTTGCAGTGATTGTTAAATCAGTTAAGTTTGCAAATACATTGTTTCCTTGACCTGGAGCAATGAATATATCATTTCCGCAAGCTGCAGTATTATTTTCAAAAGTAACATCTTCAATGCTCATTTCACTTACTTGAGCTGTTTTTCCGTGGTTTAATAAGTATATTGCACCACCATTTCCTGCAGCAGTGTTGTTTATGAATTTTCCGCCTTTGATATTAGCACCGGTAGTAACTAATCCTGCACCATTTGCAGATGCCCTATTGTTGATGAAAGTAATGTTTTCTACAATAATTTCACTAGCATAATTACCATTGCTTCTATATTGAGCAACATAACTTGGAACTTCATTATTAATGAACTTGTCATTGATTGAAGTAATGTTATTACCTGTTGCATAAGCAATATTTGATGCAGTTCCAGTTACGGTATTTGAATCAAAGGTGTTGTTGATACTTACTAAATCAGATTGAACATAATATGCTGCACCACCTGAATAACCCTCGATTGTGTTGCCTTTAAAGGTATTGTTTTCTAAATATGTTACACGATCGCCATTGGTAGTTAACCAGAGTAAACCGGTTGAAGTTTTACCATTACAGTTTTCAATCACTGAATTGGTTAAAACTAAATTATACGCATTGATTGCTTGATTTGTTCCGTTGATGATTTTTATATTGTCAATGATTACTCCTTCATTTGGTGACTGAGCACGGATAGTGCTGGAGTTTATTACAATATTATCTTTCATTGTTAATCCATATGCATCTACAGGATTACCTTCACAGTTGATTAAGCTTAAGTTAACCAATTCGATTTCAAGGTTTTGACCAAATGTGAATATGTCTGATCCGGATGCCCACCATCCATCGCCGGATTTTGCATGTTCAGCATCGATGATGACATTTCCATAGGATTCACCGATAATAGTAATTTTTCCAACATTGGAATAGGATAAATCTCTGTTTTCAGCTCCATTGTATAAACCGTTTTTAATGTGTACGGTTAAATCTACAGTAGCTGCAGTTCCATAATCTAAAGCTTTTTTAAGAGTTAAGAATGGATTGTCTTCACTACCATTACCAGTTGTATCATTTCCTTCAGTTGAAACCCATACTTCTGCAGGGGTGTGATCAAAGTCTACAGTTGCAGTACCGTTAATTACAGTTACATCAAATGTATTTTTACTATCATATGCTTGTGTACCGGAAATTGTGTGTTCTCCATTTTCTAATAATTTGTTCACGGTTATTGATGCAATACCGTCTGCACCTGAAGTTGCTGTACCAACATTTGCACCGTCAATAGCGAAAATGACTTTTGCACCTTGAGCAGTATTGCCCATATCATCAGTCACATTAGCTTTTAAGGTAAATCTTGTACCGTCGACAGCTACATCTTCAAAAGCAAGTTTTGCATTGAAATCAGTTACAGAATAAAGTAAAGATGTTCTGGATGTGCAGTTGATGAATTTGTTTCCTTTAAGATATGAATTTTGGAAAAATACAATTCCTCCATTTGAACCTGTGTAGGTACAGTTTATGAAGGTATTGTCAGTAATATTTGCAAAATTATCTCCGTTATTGTATCTTACAGCTAATGCTGCTGCACTACGGGAGCTGGTTAAATTTTTAAAGGTATTTCCTCTAATAACTGATTTACCAGTACCTACATAAACTGCAGGAGTATCTGCCCAGGAGCTTGTTGCAACACCATTTTCAAATGTGTTGTTTATTAAAGTTACTAAACCATTATGTGAGAAATATAAATCAACATATTGGTTACCTGAATTTTTGTTAAATTTGGAATTTGTTATAGTTAAATTACCGTTTTCAGAATAAACAGCACCTAAATTGGTAACATAATTTTCTTCAAATACACAGTTATCAATAGTTAAGTCACCTGCAGAAGTTACTACAGAACCCATGTTGGCTTTACCGTTTGTAAATAAGATGTTTTTTAATGTTACAATTGAGTCACTGCTTATTGCAGTAAAAATTGGAGAATCCCCACTTCCATCAATCACAGTTGTTCCATTTTCAGAACCGATTAATGTTAAACTTCCACCGTAAGTTCTATGGGACAAATCAATTTTTAAATTTGTATTGTTATCTCCAGAGAAAGTTCCACTACCTAAATAAATAACAGCATTATCTGATGCATTAACATCACTGATTGCTTTATTTATTGTTTCATATGGACTTGCTTCACTTCCCGCTCCGGTATCTGAACCTTTTGCAGTATCAACATACACTGTTTTGTTATATGTTGTTGAAGCGTCGTCACTAAGTTTCGAATCATCATTTATTGTTAATTGTATTGAATTGTCTTGGCTGACTGATGTTACATCATCAGTTCCATTATCTTGAGCACTTACTGCTCCTAAAGATAATATAGCCATTAAAACAATTGTTAAAAATAAAATTTTATTGTATTTCAAAAGTTTCGACTCCTATAAATTAATGTAATCAAGTAACTTGATTACATGAAACTTATTTTTGTCATAAAGTATATTTAAATTTTATTAATCTAAACTTTAATAAAGTATTAATATATTAAATTTAATTTGAAATGATTTTTTAAAAAA
>NZ_JAZQIJ010000178.1:0-5994 GCF_045541095.1 Methanobrevibacter sp. | reverse complement strand
AAAATAAAAAAAATGAAATATAGCATAAAATGAAAAAATAAATAAAATCAAGCTTTTAATTGATAATTAAAGAAAAATTTAACGATGAAAAAATTTATATAAAATGAATTAAAAATTTAGTCATGCCTAAAAAAGTGATGATATGAATATAGTCGAAAAAATCGAACCGATAATAATTTTTTCTGCAGTTATAATAGGATTGCTATTAAGCGATATTGACATCATATCCCAAAATACCAATTACCTGATAAACATTTTCCTTTGTCTCATGCTTTATGGAGTATTTCTTGAAGTACCGATAACAGAGTTGAAAAACAGCTTTAAAAATGTCAAATTTACTGTTACAAGCCTCATAATCAATTTCATTTGGACACCTCTTTTCGGATACTTTTTGGGATCATTGTTTTTGAAGGGGAATCTGGATATTGTCATAGGATTTTTCATGCTGATACTGACCCCCTGCACAGACTGGTACCTAGTATTTACCAAACTGGCAAAAGGAGATGTGAAACTGAGTCTGTCAATACTTCCGATTAATCTGATTCTGCAGATTATATTGCTACCTATCTATTTATTCATATTCTTCTCAAGTGCCGATACAATGGACTCCACACGGCTTCTTCATTCACTGCTGATTGTAATCGTAATACCGTTCATTTCTGCACAAATTACAAAATTTATCTTAAACAACACTATAAGAGAAAAAGTTACAGACATATTTACACAATTGCAAATTCTGTTTCTATCGCTTGCGGTATTCTGCATATTCGCCAGCCAGGGAAAGATATTGTTTTCAAACTTGAATTCAGTCATTGAGATATTCATCCCATTAATCATTTTCTTTGGCGTGACCGTAATAATAGATTTGTTGGTTTCAGAAAAAATCAATTTTACATATCCAGAATATGCAAGCCTGACCATGACCACACTGGCACGTAATTCCCCGTTGGCATTGGCAATCGCCATTAACTCGTTTCCAGGCCATGAACTGATTTCAATAGCCCTTGTAATTGGACCTCTAATAGAACTTCCAGTACTTTATTTAGTTTCAAAATTCACATTATGGATTAAAAATTCAGGACTTTTTTTCGTCTGCAAAAACAATTTCTTTTAATGGCGAAGGAACTTTCTTAAGGGTTTTGTAACTTTCCAGCTGTTGGACTCTTCCATAGATTTTACTCTACGCTTACAGTCATAAAGCTCAATAGCGAGTTTACATTCCTTCAGATAATCAGATTCAAGGATTATTTCAGCACGGTCAGAATCCTTTTTCAAAATTAGAGGATTTGATTTAAAATCAAGATTTTCCAGAATTCCCTTGGCCTTTGTAAAATATTCATCGGAATCTGTGAACCCCATATAATATACCAGTTTAACAGTTTGAAATGCCTCAAACTCATCTTTAAACTCATCAAAATAATCATTTTTAACCAAATAATCTTCAATGATATCGGAAAGTGTGAAAAAATTTATCGTATTTGAAGATGAATGAACAAGAGAATCATCATTTTCACGATAATGATAAAGATATTCCGGAACAAATGAAATCCTTGAAGCTTTTAACATGGTCTTTACATGAAATGGTGCATCGGAATATGATTTAATTTCAGGAAATCTGAATTCCTCGCTGCTTTTTAAAAATTCAGTTTTATACATTTTAAGCCATGGTGCAAACAAATCATTTAGAACATGGCTTTTGACATCCTTATAATCAAAAATAAACTTGTTGAAGTTTACACCACTGAATTCCTTATCCAAATCAAAGGCCGGGAATTTATACTGCTCCCCATTTTTAATAAAGAGTGCTTTCATAATACAGAAATCAGAATCATTAGAAATTATATTATCATGAAGTTTTTTCAATGCATTTGTATCAAGGTAATCGTCTGAATCCATAAAATATGTAAAATTTCCGTTAACCATACTTAAAGCCTTGTTTCGGGTTTTTGCAACACCCATATTTTCCTGAGAAATAACTTTAATTCTTTCATCATTTTTCTCATATTCCTTAAGTATATTTAATGAGCCGTCACTGGATTCATCATCAATGCATAATATTTCAATGTCCTTAAAACTTTGATTAACTAAGCTGTCCAAACACTGTCTTAAGAAATTTTCACTATTGTAAACGGGCAGGATTACTGAAATTTCAACCATGTTATCAACTTACTATATCTATTTAATCATTATTAAATGATTTCAATTGAAAACATATTGCTCAAAGAGATTAAAAAGAACCGGCACATGATAAATTATTGCCAGAACAATCAAAATGAAAATTGATGCAATTCCGAATTTTCTATAAACCTTTTTTGAGGATAATGGAGCAAAAATCTTTATTCCAGCAGGAGTAAACGAATCAAGAACCATGTGTGAAAACATGCCCAAAAACAGGCTCAAAATTATTTCAATATAATTGACAGATCCTGTATTGAATATGAACAGGGAAATGAAATACAGCGGCAGAAATATCAGCAAAACTTTTCTGTTTAAAAATAAGAAGCTTAAAAGAGCTATTAAAATAGCCATCACCAAATAATAATTTTCCAAACTGGTTATGGCAATGGCCAATTGAAAAGCCCAGATTAGTATCAAGGAGACTGCGGAGGTAAGGATTATTGTACCGAAGATAGAATGAGTGAAGCTTCTATGCTCTGAAAAATAAAAGCAGACTCCTAGAAATACAATTATTGAACCAATCAAATAAGGCAATTTGAGGATATATAGTGAAATGAATACTACCAATCCCAGAATTATCAACTTATAGACATTGTCCTTTTTGAACTTATGGTCAAAATCGGGAATATTTGCACCTATCAGACTTAAAGCAATTAACAGAGGACTATGAAAAAACATCAATGAAAGAATCAATGCAAATATGGAATGTCCTTTATAAGAAGAGATACTATCACCCTACTTGAACTTCCTCAACTTATGGAAGTTGAGAATCTTACTTCACGGGCTGTATACTCTAATGAGTATAGGATTACCGTGCTATCCCCCCAGTCGCTGAGGTTCAACAATTTCTGTTTAAATCATTTTTCAACTTGGCTTTCGTTGAAATTTAATGAATTAATCTGATTGTTAATAATTAATTTAAATTTTATTTTATTTAAAACAAATGAGAGAGCATTTGATAAGTAATATTTTTCAAAAAAAATTTATAATGATGGAAAAAAAGTTTTACAGATTACAAACATTCCAATCAATTATTAACTAACATTCAATACTGAATGGAAAATTTGAATTAAATACCAAAATAAGACAAAAAGCTTTTCATCTGAGCATATGATCTTTCAACACTACCTTCAGCCACCTGTGCAAATGGGCATAGAACCTCTCCGGTGATTGCAGGAATGCCTTTAAGATTGCATACATCCTCAACAGCCCCCTTGTATGAAGCCCCGGCGAAGTCATAGGAAATGATATTGGATCCCACATCCTTGGAAATGTATGTTGCCATGAGAAAACTTTCAGGACATGGTGATTTTGTTGAAAAAATAGCTTCAAAACCTGGATTTGAATTGAATGCAGTTGAGTGAAAATCTCCCACAAAATTAATTCCCAATTCAATTGCCGCATTTAAAATCAGATTGCTCAAGGAATTTTCTATATGAGTTGACCTGTTCAAATCCATTGAATTGAAAAAACGCCTGTTGTCCATTGTCGCTTTTGGAGCTGCAAATGGAATAAAATAGACAGCGTGATTGAGTTCACGACCAACCAACTCATTTAAAAGTTTTAAATTGGCAATTTGAGAAGGCAGTTCATTTCCATGGATTCCAGACAATACCAATAGTTTGATTCCACCATCGCCCAATTTGAAAATTGGAGTCCCCAAAACAGCTTTTTCCAAAATGAATTTATTCAAATCAGTCAATTCGATTTGAGAGAATATGTTCTGATTTCTTGAAATGTAACCTCCGGAAAATTCATAAACATAACCCATTTCCAAATTATCAAATTGGCTGACTTTTTCAAACTGCATATAATATAGTTAGATTGAAACTTTTATTTAAAACTATAATCATATTATAATTAGAATGAAAATTAAAAAATACATTAAAAATTTGATTATACTAGTCAACTATGAAAGAGATGCTGAAATCGAACTTATGAGATTTGAGATAGCCCATATGTCCGGCCAGAAAAGAGAAGAATTAGGACGGGCCATCAATAAGGTCAAAGGAAAGTATATCGGAGAGGAGCTTGGCCTCAAAATAGTTCAGTTTGGAAGATCCGAGACAATAGACACCGAAATATCAGTTGGAGATATGGTGCTTGTAAGTACGGACAACCCCCTTAAAAGCGATTTTACAGGAACCGTTACAGAAAAGGGAGCAAGATTTATTAAAGTTGCATTTGACAAAAGGATTCCAAGATGGGTTGTAAAAAAGAAGGTGAGACTTGACCTTTATGCCAACGACATTACTTTCAGGAGAATGGAAGACAACCTGAAACATCTCAATTTGAAGGGAAAAAATGCCCTTGAATACATTTTGAATGAAAGAAATCCTAAAAAGAACCGTTCAACCCCTTACATTAATTATATCGACCAATCATTAAATGATTCACAAAAGACAGCCATTGAAAATGCACTTTCATGTGAAAACTTCTTTCTGATTCACGGCCCGTTCGGAACAGGAAAGACAAGGACATTGGTTGAGCTGATTTCACAGGAAACAAGACAAAATCACAAGGTGCTGGCTACAGCTGAAAGCAATGCGGCCGTTGACAACATTTTAGAGCGTCTGATGGAAAATAAAAAGTTGAATTTGACAAGACTCGGCCATCCTCAAAGGGTTTCAAAACACAATATCACTCAAACCCTTGCATACAAGGTTGAAAATCACAAACTGAACAAAAAGGTTGACAAAATCCATAAAAAGATCAACAACCTGATTGAAAAAAGAAAAGTTTACACCAAACCGACTCCACAATACAGAAGAGGATACGGAGATTACGACATCCTGTACAATGCTTCAAAAGGAAAGGGAGGACGTGGAATCAGTGCTGAGAAAATGAAATCAATGGCACAATGGATTGAATACAACCAGCAGATTGATGAACTGCACGATGACATCAAAAGAATCGAAAACAAGATGATTAGAGACATTATTGAGACAAGTGATGTAATCCTATCAACAAATTCATCAGCAGCCCTTGAATCCATTGCCAGAACTAAATTTGACGTTGCAATAATTGATGAAGCTTCGCAGGCCACAATACCAAGTGTTTTAATTCCGATAGCTAAAGCTCACAGATTTATTTTAGCCGGTGACCACAAACAGCTCCCACCAACAATAATCAGCGACAAGGCACAGGGATTGGAAAAGACACTGTTTGAAGAGCTGATTAAGATATACCCCTTCAAATCCCAATTACTGAATGTGCAATACCGTATGAACTCACTTCTGATGAAGTTTCCAAATAAAGAGTTCTATAATAACGGATTGAAAAGCGATTCAAGTGTTGATGACATTACAATCAATGATATAATAAACTCAAATAAGAAAGAAGATTCAATGCTTTTCATAGACACGTCAAATGTGGATGTTGACGGTGAAATGCACTTGAAGGATTCGAAATCCATCGTTAACGAACTGGAAGCAGACATTGCAGTGAATGTTGCAAATGATTATCTAAAAGCTGGCCTATGCGAAGACGATATCGGAATAATCAGCCCTTATGCAGACCAGGTGAAAATAATCCAGGAAAGAACCCCCGTTGAAGTTAAAACCGTTGATGGTTTTCAAGGAAGGGAAAAGGAAATCATCATCATATCTACAGTTAGAAGCAATAATGATGGAAATATAGGATTTTTAAGAGATTTGAGAAGATTAAATGTTGCAATTACAAGAGCTAAAAGAAAATTAATCATTATAGGCAATATTGATACTTTAAACAACAATCCGACTTATTCCCGGCTGATTGACTTTGCCCGTGAAAATAATGATTTGATAAAATTTAGGCATACCTAAACATTTATATACA
>NZ_JAZQIJ010000177.1:0-4957 GCF_045541095.1 Methanobrevibacter sp. | reverse complement strand
GTTAATTTCATTAATAATTTCTTTAAAGTAATTTTTATCATAGTCAGGAACATGAAATTCAGAATTTTCCAATTTAACTAATTTTTCATAAAATACATATAACGAAAATTCTTGGATAATGTTAGATTTTATATTTGTAATTTTTAAATCTCCTTCTTGACTATATATGTCATATCCTTGATTTTTAGCCACGTTATTAACAAATTCAGAGTTATTAATAGTTAAATTTCCATTGCTTGCTATTGCTCCCCCATTTCGGTTGGAAATATTTTCCTTGAATTGACAATCATGAAATTCCAGAATAGAATATTTCTCGGAAGATATTGCTCCTCCAGCGTATTCAGATTCATTTTCAGTAAAGTCGCACCTTTTGAGGATAATATTTCCATGGATTTCATTAATGATTGCTCCCCCTTCCGATGTTGCATTGTTTTTTCTAAAAGTGGAATCCTTAAGAATGATTTTGCCATAATTAAATAAAGCTCCGCCTGATTTAGTAGATCCATCATTAAATTCTGTATTGTAAATATTTAAATTTGCATCGGAATTGTTAAAAATTGATCCTCCACGATTTGTTGAACTGTTATGTTCAAAAGTGGAATCTTCAATGGTAGCTTCATTAAAGTTAAGTATAGATCCCCCATCTTCCGATGATTTATTATTAGTGAATATGGATGATGAAATTGTTAAATTGCCGTTGTTGCTAATTGCACCTCCATATTCATCTGCCACATTATTATCAAATTTTGAATTAATTATACTTAGCTTTTCGTCATTATCATTGTATATGGCTCCTCCATGATATTTAGAAGTATTTTTTTCAAAAGCGGAATCTTCAAGTAATGTTTCGCCATAATTAATTATGGCTCCGCCCCTTTCTGAAGAGTTATTATTAAATTTTGTATTATTTATTCTTAGTTTTCCGCCGCCGTTATTGAATATGGCTCCTCCACGGTCTTTAGAATTATTATTTTTAAAAGTGGAATCTTCAAGTAAGATTTCACCATAATTTATTATGGCTCCACCATCAACATTGGAACTATTGTCAATAAAAGAAGTATTGGTGATTTTTAAAGCGGAATCTTTCTTATGATAAATTGCGCCTCCATCTTTATTATTAGCATAACCATTTTTTAAAATGAAATTTTTAAGGATGATATTATTTCCTAATATACGAAATATTCGAGTTTTCCCACAAGCATCAACAGTATGTTCATTTCCGTCAATTACAACATTATCAGCATTAATTTCGATACCCTTATCATAGTATGAGGCTTCTGAATCATCTAATTTAATATCTGAGTCTAAAACTATCTTTTCAACTCCACTATGGATTAAATTATCAAGATACTTGAAATTTTCTACTCTATTGCTACTTTTTTCATTTTTTTTAGTTTTTTTATTTAATTTTTTACTTAATTTATTAAATAGGCCCATATTTTCACTCATTTAAGACTTTTAAATTTATGTTATCAATATAAATTAAACTTATTAACGATAGATTAATTACTCCTTAGTTTGTTGCTATTCTCCTCTTGAACTATTACAAAATCTTAAATTTCATGCAAACAATTAATAGTCTTTATTTGGGAAATTAAGGAATATTTAAATTTCTTTGTGATTTTCTTACGAATATAATAACCAATATATTTTAATGAATATATAAAATTTATTATAAATTTTGGGTCTGTAATATTTATGGGTTTATTTAATTTTTACATGTTTTTTGCATCCAATTTTGCATTTGGAAGTCTAAAAATATAATATAAGGTTAATCTGAAGTGTCTGACTCCATTGAGTCTTAAAAATAGATCATCATATAGATAATATCCAGAAAATTCGAATTCTTAATTCTGTATTGTTTCTTCTTGATTTTTGTTGGACCAATTTCGTATTGTTTGGTTAGATATTTGAATTCCAGGGAATATTTAGAAGTATTTGCTTATTTTACGTAGCGATTGCATCCTATTTTTATTATTTCTGATATTTTATCAATTATTTCTTGTAAATAATGTTTGTTGTTTTTTATTAGTGGATTGTTTTTTATTCCGAATTTTTTGCATTTTTTGCATTGATATTGCTGTTCTCTGAATTCTGTGATGTTTCTGTTGATATTTTGCTTGTTTTTTGTTATTGTGCCTTTTTTGATTTGCTTTAAAGTAATTGTGACTGATTTTAACCTTTCTTTTTTCAACCGAATATTTTATAAGTGGGTTAAATTAAATTAATACTTATTAATTTTTAATGGTGTTTAATAGTATGGAATTCTGTCCTGATTGCGGTAAGATGTTAATGCCAAAAAACGGCAATATTAAATTAGATGCGGCTATGAAAAATCACTGACTGATGAAGATATTGAGGAACAGTATCATATGGAAGGTGAAACCAACCCGCAGGCAAAGGTAATAGTAACCGACAGAAACAACGTTGCTCTGCCGACAACAAGGATAACCTGCTACAAATGCGGAGGCACAAAACGATACTGGTGGACAGTACAGACAAGATCTGCTGATGAAGCGCCTACCAACTTCATAAGATGCGCCAAATGCGGCAACACCTGGAGAAGTTCCAACTAGTAGGGTAATTTACCCGTTTCTTATTTTTCTCAATGGATTTGTCATTTTCCAGCTTTTTGAATTTAATATTTCCTCATTTAATTGCTTTAACCTGTCGTTTTCCTTTTGAAGATACTTATTTTCAGCAACTAATCTGTGGTATTCTGTGTCACTATTTTTATTAATCGGCATCCATTCCAGATGAATTTCCACGATTTGTTCATTTTTCACAGGCATTACATATAAAAACGGATCATCATGCCAAACAAGGGTATTTTTATTAATTATCTCTTTGCCGTTTATCAGGAATTTTGTAAAGTCTATGTATATAGGATATCTTTTTTTATTCCTGTCGGTTTCATTGACTCCCCTCAAGTTAATGTTCAGCTCTCCATCTTCAATGCATCTCAGGGTAATGTCCAAATCGCCTGCTGCACTTTCAATTGAACATCCTGATCCTTCCTCATCTTTCAGCCAAAATGGAAAATCTATTTTAGAAGATTTATCGGAATTCTCTATAATTTCAATGCCGTTATTCTTTGAGTTAATGTTCTTGATGTCCATTCTGCCGGTTATAAACTTTTCCAGCTGCAGTTTAAACTCCGGATTGTGGGTGGGATTAATTTGATCATCGATTTCGTAAGTTGTATCCAAAAACTTATCAAACCACTCTGAAATAAGCAATTCCCTGTTTTTAGAGTAATATTTTAGTGAATTCACAGTATAAATTATTGCAAAAGCAGGATATGCTTCCTGAATTGGAAAATAACTTCTGTTTTCAATGGAGTAAAGAATTAAATCATATATTTTTGAAGGTGTGTATTTTTTAAACTCGTATTTGAAAAAGTTAGATTTGAAGACGGATTTTAGATAACTGTTGATTTCTTTATAGTCAATTCTTTTATTATTTTTTATTTTCAATGGTGTTTTGTTGGTTTTTACACTTGATAAACGTTTAAATTCCTTAGCTTCATAAGGATATATTTCATTAATTCTTTTTGCATATTCAATGACTTCCTGTTTGAATTCACGCCCTCCTTCAACTTCAAATTCCAATAACTCAGGACAGTATCTGACAAATATCAGACTTATCAGTAATGAGCTGTCACGGCATTCTTCAGTATTTATTTTTAATTTAAACAAATCCTGGTCAATCAGTGGGGATAATGCCAGATTGTTGGACAGGTAATTTTCCACTGTCAGTTTTCCGAAATGGTTTCTGAGTCGGGTTTCTTTGTAATAGCTCCATTGGAAGGTATCGTCTTCGATATTCGGATTTCTTTTTTTAACTTTCTGGAGACTGTCTGTGATTATTTTTTCGCATGAAGGCGCAAATGACGGTTCGAATCTCTTTGCCCTGTTGACGATATTGACAACATGTGAAGTTGCGTTTCCTTTAGGCCATCCTCTGTTAACTGCTCCTCCCATTCCGGTAATTCTATAGATTGGGTCCTGTGAACGTTTTAACTTGAAGTTCATCTGTTTGTTGAATCCCAATTTGACGTAACATGACAAATATAGTACAGTTTGAATATCCGGATAATTATAGTAATTCACATCCAGTTTGCTGTTCAATCCAAAACCGTATCTTTGTGCTATCTGTGAAGCAATCCTGAAGTCTTCATCATGATTGTGATGGTCATTGTCGATTGAATTGACTCTTATGGAATTCAAATCAATGTTTGCAGCCAGTAATATTGATAAAACTACTCTTGTATCAAATCCTCCGCTCAAATCAAGGGATAGATTGTTTGTTTTTTCTTTGAGTGAACGGATTATGTCAATCCATTTGAAAAACCATTCATCTAATGTTTTCAAACCTTTTTCACTGTCAATAGGAATTGAATTTTCATTAAAATCAAGTTCTATAAAAGATAATTGTTTTGTTTTTGTATCAATGTGTATTTCGGTATTTCTTGGAATGCAGATAATTTCATTGATGAGTGTTTTTTCATAAACTATGGAAGATATTGTTTTTGGAAGCAGAGAAATATATGCGAAATCTTTGTTTAATGTCAGTTTATTATCGTATTTCAGGTAGTCCATAAGTTTGAGGAATGAATTTGATATTGCAAAATAATCTTCGTTTCTGTAAATATAAACTCCATATGAACCGATCATGTCTTGTGATATTGTTATTTCACTGTTTTTATTTTGAATTAGGACATATGCTCCAATTTTATCAAAATGAGTATAACTGATTATATCTTCATCCTGAACGATTTTTCCATTTTGAAGCGCAAAACCATAGAGTTTTTCTTCGGTTTCCTCAATATTGTTCGAATCTATAATGAAAAAGTTTTCATCAATAATTTCTTTTGATATCATATTATCGCAATTTTCTTAAATATTCAATTAAGTTCTAAATTAATATATAATCATTTAATATTTCATTTATTATA
>NZ_JAZQIJ010000176.1:0-4033 GCF_045541095.1 Methanobrevibacter sp. | reverse complement strand
GCCGTAGATTTCATTGTACATGAAGTTAATGACCTCACCAGCTTCATACTTGACCGTTAATGTTCCTTCCTCAACACTTACATAGTTGTTAAAGTCTTCGGGAGATCCGTTAACGATATCTTTCGGCATCTCATGAAGGTAGAGCTGGACTTCATTATCGTCATTGAATTCCTTTTTCAGTCCGTAACCGTGCGCACCAATTTCAAGAAATATTGGCTTGATGTATTTGCCAATACTTTTATCCCAGCGCTGCACCGGTTTTATAAGGCCTTCACCGTCAACCATTCCGCCCTGCAGGATCTCCTTAGCCACTTGTCTAATATCAATTTTTCTGGCCCATAGAATTAACGTTAGTTTCTGCTCCTGAGACAGCTTGTTTTCCTTATCTACAAGAACAATATTAACATTGGCCTTATCGATTCTGTTTTTCAAAATTCCTGAAGTATAACCCTCAAGCTTAACAGCATAACGTGCATTAGCTATTGTTTTATTTATCACCGGAGGAAGTGCATCGACAAGATCAAGGCCCGTGTTTATTCCATCAACTCTAGGCTGTCTTTCACTTTCGCCCCAATAGCTGCGCTTGGTGTTGTACTGCTCCACACGATTATTCAATAATCTGGTTCTAATATAATCAGTAATTCCCATGACATATCATTTCCAATTATAATTTTTTATTATATTGTTTATTATATTTTTTATATAAAATTAGTAATAAATTTATTTGTTTTAATCTCTCAATAATTTTCTTCTACCCTGCCATATCAATTGGCGCTGCCTTTTTCTCAACTCCTTATACTCCCAATACATCTGTGATGTGACATATCCATGAAGCCTTCTAAACTCATCTATTCTAACAATTTCAGATTGCACAATAGCGGTTTCGCCTTCATGCCAGCAGTAGTATGGATGATGGCAGGGAATATCATGTTCTGAAGCCAATCCGGTTTTGCAGTTGTTACAGTAATCCACAAACCACAATTCCCCCTCTCTTTCTCGTTTTTCTTTTTTGGCTTCGATTATCTGCTGCTTAATAGATTTCATAACAATCAATTTTTATAAAAACCATGAAAAACCATGAAAACTCTTGTAAACTTTTTTGATGGTTTTTTTAAAAACTCCTTAAAATCCTTTAAATCAAATAATAACAATCCATAAGAAGTTTCACGAAAATGATTTTTTAAAAAACCAAATTTTGCCGGAGTATGCGGGGCCACTTGTTAAACATGCCCCCACACATTTCCGGAACTTCAGTTTTTTGCAAAAACCAACTCCCCAAAACCAAAGCAAAATCCTCCAATTTATCTAAAAACAATTATAAACAATTTTTTAAAAAAACTTTTACAAAAGTTTTTATAAGTTTACATGGTTTTTTTAGTTTTTTGGTTTTCATGGTTTTTCAGTTTTTATGGTTTTTTGCCAATCCATATTGGCTTTCTTATATCTGAATCAAAGTTCATTATACTTAACCCCTCAACAAATTTATCTTCCTTCATAATGTCTACAACCCACTGTCCAATCTCATAGCAGATATCATCATATACTGAATCGTCCATGTGCTTTAAATCATAGCTGATTGATTCCACTTCACTTTTTGCAAGGTCATATACATTGGATCTTCCTGACCTGTCAGTAATCTGTAGAAATCCCTTGTCAGCCAGTTCATACATATATTTCCTTGCTGATGCCTTGCTCAATCCTAGGCTTTGAAGTGTGAAGTAATCATTGGTTGTAATTCCCATGTTCAGCACTTCCCTGTCCTTGCTTATCTTCCAATCATCAATATTGTTTCTGATATCGTTTAGAACTTCAACAGCTTTTGGTGCAAGGTTTGCAGATATGCTTTCCTTGTATGGTCTTAAAAGACTCATGAACAATTGCACATCAGCAATATTTGTGAGCACCATCTTTTTTCCGTCAACATCATAGACTTTATGATTATAATAGTTCAGGGCAGTTATTGTTTTAAGTAACCCATTGAACTTGTCAAAATCCCTTTTGTAAAAAGAAGAATTCTTTAAAAAGTCTATGACAAAATGAACATACGGATTAATCACTACAGTATTTTCAAATACCTCCTTTAGATGCAATAGCATGTATGGCACCAGTTCAGCTTCCTTTTCGTATTGCTTTAAAATCCTGTAGCTTTTGCCGTGCTTGAATTCCAGTGCACTTTTTCTTCTGTTGAAGATTTTCTGATTGTCCATTCTAGGTGTGATGAAAATGCTTCTGCTCATTTCCTGATCATCAAAATAATGATTAGGTACGGTAGTATATGTCAGGCATGGCTTGCCTTCAAGTTCCAGGTCTTTTACATCCCATCCGCCTTCACCGTCCGGAATGTTTAATGGCTTGTTTAGAAAGCCGTCAGACTGAAGTTCCTTCATGAGGTTTTTGGACTCCTCCATGAATTCATGGTCATTGCTTCCACCCATATCACCATAATTGACAATCATCCCGTCATAGAAATATCTGTCCTTTTTGGCACGGTTGAAGAGTGCAGCCTCGGTAATCTTTTTTTCATTGACAACAAACCTTTTGGGAATCAGTCTTAATGCTGTTTCCTGTATGTGTGATTTGCCGCTGCTTGCTTCGCCAAGACATATTACAGAAACAGGATTTTTGAGGATAACTTGTCCTGCATATACGGTAAATGCATACATTATGTTGTTGCGCTCACCTGCAGTAAACCATTCAACAAGACTACCAATATAAATTAAAGGACAGCTTAGAGATTGCAATTTGGTGATAGCTTCCTTTAATTTATTGGAATCCTTTTCCTGATCGGCCTGTTTCTTGTCAGCTATTTCCTGCTCGATAACAGATAGCTCATTTTCATAGTGGAGCTGCAGCAATTGCTTAAGTTCTGAAAACTGGTTGTTGACCTGTCTCGGTTTCAACTCGCCGTTAGGATTTATAATCTGTTTGAACTGTCTTGCGACATTGCTTTGGGAAGATAATGTAGCGGGAGATTTATTTAGATATTCTCCGATTTTATTACCATACCTGTTTTTAAATACATATGTGACCTTATCAACATTGTCCCTGTTGATAATGAGAGTTATTGTATCCTTTGTAGGTAATTCAGCTACATTACTCATTCATACACCCGCTTATTTTACCTGAACGTCACGTACGATGAAACTGTAATAGATATAGCTTCCGGACTTTTCTTTGACCTGTATTGTCATTTCACCCAAGTTGTTTACGAATTCCCTGTATTCAGCGAGGTTGACGTTTCTTAAGATATTGGATCTGCCAACACTTCCTGTATTTTCCAATTCTAAAATAGAGGTTATGAAGTCAAAGAGTACACTTCCTTTTCTGATGTTTTTGTGAAGGTCACCATCGTTTTTGAGGTTAACGTTTATTTCAACGTATATTTTTTCATCATCTTTGAAAATGAATAATTTAAAACGGTTAATGGTTTTTTCCTCACCGTCATCATCGAAAGTATAGGATGTTACTGAAGACATTTCAGGCCTACCTGTTATTAAAGTTCCATCTTCAAAGTCTCTTAGTTCTGCTTTTTCATATCCTTCCGGGATTTCCACGATTTCTTCAAAGTCCAATTCTGTACCTGTAAATATTGTTTGTCTGGTATTTTCAAAACTCATTTTATTTGTCTCCTAAAAAATTATTTAAGAGGAGTTATCCTCTTTTAAAAATTTTGATTGACTTACAATCTTTTCTGCTGACATCTCTTCTGCTGACACTTCACCTGCTCCAATCAGTTCAGCTATTGCACGATTGGTTGCACGTGTCTTTGCAGTTGACATTATTGTGTGGTCAGACACTTTGTCTTTACCTTTTTCAGACCTTGAGCATAATGCATCAGATTCTACGCTACGACCATTAGGCAATGTTGCACGCACGCAGTAGTATGCTTCTCTGATTCTGCCCATTTTGGTTCTCTCCAAATCACGGTCAATGATTTCAGTATCAACATTGAATGCACGAGATAGCTTTTGCCATGCTGATTTTTTCTTGAAGTGTCTTTTCACTTTAACGTAGTTTCCGTCTTCGTCTTTTT
>NZ_JAZQIJ010000175.1:0-6413 GCF_045541095.1 Methanobrevibacter sp. | reverse complement strand
AATTATAGTATACTTCAATTTATATATAGTAGATTTTCAGATATGAAATGTTTGTTTTTATGAATTTTTAAAATTAAAAAAAGAAAAGGACTATTCAAGCCCTAAAATTTTAGCTGCGTTCTTATATAATATCATTTCCCGTTCATCATCGGTCAAATCAAGTTTATCGAAATATTCCATTTCACTTTCTGATTCCCACATTGGATAATCAGTTCCCCAAAGCACCCTGTCGGCACCATATGCATGAATCAAATCGACTGCAGTTTCAGGTTTAAGGTCATATAAACTTGAACTTAAATCAACATAAAGGTTTGGAGTTCCGGCAAGTTTTTCTGTAGCTTCCTGCCATATGCTCCAGCCGGCAAAATGGGCTCCGATGAAAGTGATTTCAGGAAATTTGTCCAAAAATGGTTTGATGTGTTCTGGATTGGAATAATTGTATCTGTAGTCTCCGCAATGAACAAGCATTGGAACGCCTCCTTCACGAACTATCTCTCCTATTTTGAATGCGCGTTCATCATTCATTGCAAACTGCTGAAAATCGGGATGCAGCTTGACTCCTTTAAGACCCAGTTCTATCAGATAATCGAAATCACCCTGGATGTCTTCGCTGTCAGGATGAAGGGTTCCGAAACCTGTGAACAAATCAGGATTTGAATCAACAACACTTGCAATGAATTCGTTGATTGACTTTACCTGTTTTGGAGTGGTTGCAACTGAATGGACAAGATAGTGTACAGTACCTACTTTTTCACCATCTTTAAGCAGGCCATCAATCTTGCCGTTCAATGACATGTCCAAATCATAAAAGTCTCTAATTCCAATAACTGCCTTGTCTGCAATTTTTTCCGGATAAATGTGACAATGAGCATTAATAACTTTTTGCATTAAAATAAACCACCTTAATAATCTAGATAAATATTTGAATTTCATCCATAATATAGTTAATTTTTTAGTCAAATTTTTCAATACGGCCATTCTGTTTAAACAGTATGGTACTTTGTGAATGAAAAAAATCTAATATAATTTTTCGCCGGTGTATTCATTTTCTTCAGTGTAGATTCTAATCAGTCTGTCAATCAAATCGTCATACATCAGCCTGTGGCCGATGGCTCCTCCCTGTGGAGTTTTGACATTGTTCAGACTTAAATCTGAAAACTCCCCGCAGTTGTTGATTATATACCACATGCCGTGAGGGGTGTAGATAAAAAGTTCCCCTTCACCGTCTTTTGATCTTGTCTTGAAGCTGTCCTGAGGGTCATAAATTTTTGTTGAATGAACCGCCAGTCTGGATAAGTCCTGCTGAGGACGTGTACCGGTCTGCTGAAAGAGCATTACAAGCCATTCGTATGACTGGTCTATGAGATTTGACTTTTTAATCGGATCTGCAAATGCTTCCTTTATTTTATTCTGTCTTTTTTCAAGGGTATTTGTAATTCCAAGTATTTCCTCTACTTTTGCAACATCTTTTTCAAGACATCTCCATCCTTCAGGCCGTCCGGTTACCTGAACGTTTCCTTCAACGAAATCCATCCTTTTGAATTTTCTGAAATATGGCTTTACCTTTTCAAATTCCTCATCTGGAATCTTTTTGTTAAGTCCGTAAAGGTAGCCGTATTCGTTTGCGTCATAACATTTTGTTTCTAGTTTCAGTTCTTCATCTGCCATTTCATCACCTAAATGGTATTTGATTATATTATTTGTCATTGATATATTTAGTAATTTATTTTTATTATGAACGCCAATATTATAATATGGTAAAAGTAACTATTATGGGTTCAACCGGTGTAATAGGAAAGAACGTTGCATTCACACTGGCAAGGGCCGATACAGTAGATGAAATAGTTTTGTTTGCAAGACCTCAAAGTGTCGAAAAGGCCAGAGGCGAAACATTTGATATGTACGATGCACTGGCGGCTGAAGATATTGACTGTACTTTGACTCCAACAAGTGACTATAGTGATATTGAGGGTTCAGCCATCGTACTGATTTCTGCAGGCATTCATCGTGAGGAGGGAATGAACAGACGTGATTTGGCAATTCCAAACTCTGAAATCGTATATGAATATGCCAAAAACGTTGCAATCCACTCTCCGGAAAGCATAATACTAGTTGCAACCAATCCTGTTGACGTGATGACAACTGTCGCCCTTAAGGCTTCAGGTTTTTCAAAAACAAAGGTTATAGGAATTGGAAACCACCTGGATTCACTAAGGCTCAAGGCATATTTCTCAAGACAAATCAACATCAACAGTTCTGAAGTTCACACAAGGGTTATCGGAGAGCATGGGGATAATATGGTTCCTCTTTTAAGTTCCACAACCATTGGTGGTATTCCGTTGAAGTATTTCACAAAGTCTGTGGATATGGAAGTTCCAAGACTTATCAAAAGGCTTAGAAAGGCTGGAAATACCATAATATCCAAAAAGGGAGCAACTGAATACGGTCCATCTTTTGCGATTTCAAACCTGATTTCAACAATAATAACAGATTCCCACAAGATTCTGACAGTTTCATGTTATCTTGAGGGTGAAGTTGGAGATGTCCATGATGTTTCCCTTGGCGTTCCGGTAGTACTGTCCAAAAAAGGAGTTGCAATGATTGTTCCTATTCATATGAACGATTATGAACTGAACAAGTTTGCCAATGCAGCAAACATTGTTAAAGAATCAACAGATGAGGTTCTCGAGCATCTCAATTTATAATAACTTTCAAGGTGAATGGTAAAATGAAATTGGTTGTTCAGAGGGTAACAAATGCCAGCGTTGAAGTTGACGGTGAAATAACAGGCGAAATTGCTGAAGGTTTGATGGTACTGGTAGGTTTTGGAGAAAACGACTCTGAAAAGGAAGCGGACTATCTGACTAGAAAACTGGTGAAGCTAAGGGTATTTGAAGATGAAAACGGACGCATGAATAAATCGGCACTGGATATTGGAGCAAAACTGCTTCTGGTTCCACAGTTTACCTTATATGGTAAGGTTAAAAAATACAGGCCTTCATTTCACCATGCAATGGAACCCGGAAGGGCAAGCGAACTCTTTGACTATTTTGTTGAAAAATGCCGAGAGCACGTTGAAGTTCAAACCGGAGTTTTTGGAGCATTCATGAAAGTGAATCTCCTCAATAATGGTCCTGTTACAATCCTTCTTGAAAAGGAATTCGACGAATAACCACAATTTGCAAACACATTTAAATACTAGAATGTTAATATAATAATTGATAATATCAGTGGGGAGTATAAATGTCTGGTGGAATTACCAAAGCTCAGGAAATAAAGAGGTTGACCACACCATTGGTTTTCAAGGATTCAAAAGCATATGACTGCGAAGGCAATATGATCAGCTGTGTGGAAACATTGTCTGATGTTAAATTCATTATTGAGCCTAGGGAAGGTATTTTGAGTGATGATGAAATAATGCAGTATGCGCCCGAGTCAAAAAAAGCCAGTGAAATCAAGCTGAGACGTGGTTACGGTACTGTTCAGGATGCGCTTTTAGTACATGAATCCCTTCCATGGATGATGGGGCTGTATTATTTAATTCTACTTTCAATAGCTTTCATGGTAGTGTATGCCAAAAATACTCTTCTTACATTTATAATTCTTATATTATTTATCATACCCCTGCTTTACGCTTATCGTGCAATGAACCTTAAGGGATACAGGCGAAAAGCCAAAAAGGTTCAAAAATCCAAACCTGTTCAGGAAACTAAAAACAAAGAAGTTGAAAAACAGGAAGTTCAAATTGAAGATGCTTCACTTGATTCACTTAAGGAATATGATGTTGAAATCAACAACCTCAAGGTGCTTTTCGATGTCAAGGAAGGTGTTGTTAGGGATTTAATCGACAAAAAATTCGAACCTCCTCAAATAACCCACGATAAGTTCACATCAATGATTGACAGTTGCCATAAGCTATTCTACAACCAGGTGGATTCAGCCCAAAACATTACAAAACTGGCTGTCGAGGACACACCAAGGATAAGGGATGAGCTTGACGGCAAAGTCAGGAACATGAAAACGATCATAAATCAGATTGAAGATTTAACTAACGAACTGGTAATAAACATCAGTTCGGATTCACAGTCAGAAAATGACGTCAAAATCTTATTGGATGATATGGAAAATTTAATAGATTCGGTAAAGGATTATAAAGAGTGATAAAATGTCAAAAAAATGTCCAAACTGTGATGAAAGTGTTCCGGATAATGCGCATTTCTGTGCAAATTGCGGATACGATTTTGTTGACAAGGATTCCTCTGGATCTTCAGGAGGAGGACTGTTTTCAGATGGTAAGGTATTTCTGGTTCTGATAGCAGTCGTGGTTGTTGTAGGAGCTTTCGCATTGGCTTTCACCCTCGGCGGAAATGACTCTTCAAATCCGCAGGTCGTTGAGGATAACGTGGAACATGTTCAGTTAACTATAAGTGATGTAAGTGGATATATGGGGTCAAATAATGGAAAAACATATTATTCACTATGGACCGAGGCACTGTTCACTCATGTTCCCTCAAAGCAGGACGGTTATATTATAAAAACCAAGTATTGTGATGCAAATGACACTGTTCTCGGTCAGGAAACTGAGACTCTTGCAAATGCATATTATGATACTGATTATCCGATTTCATTCGGACACCTTACAACCTATAAAAAACCGAATCTGGATCATGTTAAAGTAGAGATAATTAAAGACGGAAAAACTATAGATACATATACAGAAGATATAAACCAAGCAAAAATTAGCTTTTTAAACTAAATGGTGATGAAAAATGGCTGAATTTTCTTTAGATATAGATGAAATCAAAAATGATGTTGAAACTACCCTTAAAGAGGAAGAAAAAAAATTAGAAAATTCTAATTTAAAAACCCAGGCAGACAAAAATGCCGTTGCAATATTTGATGCCGACTTTGACAATCCTCAGGAAAGGGAAAGCATCCTCAAACCACTTGAGAACTTCGGTATGAGCGACATGTCCAAATCCGCCAGCAGAAACGAAATGCTTGCAACAAAAGTTGTGGACTTGTCCAAAGGCGGAAAGGATGCGGAAAATATCGGTGACAAACTAGCAGAGCTCAACAGACAAATGAAGGAACTTGACCCAAGTAAAGTCGATTTTGCCAAAAAAGGTGTTCTTGGAAACATCCTCAATCCTGTCAGAAAATACTTTGAAAAGTATGAAAAGGCAGAAGGAGCTATTTCAAACATCATGGATTCACTTGACAACAGCAGTAAAGTACTTCAAAACGACAACACAACCTTGCTCAATGAGGAAACCTACCTGAGGGAGGTTACAAACAAACTTCTCGCAGACATTGAACTTGGTAAACAGATGGATGCATCAATTGAATCCCAAATTCAGGAAGCTGAAATAAACGGTGTCGCACCAGACAAGATTGCATTTGTAAAAGAGGAAATCCTTTTCCCTTTAAGGCAGAGAATTATGGATATGCAGCAGATGATTGTTGTTAACCAGCAGGGTATAGTTTCATTGAATGTCATCAGAAGAAACAATAAGGAACTTATCAGAGGTGTCAACAGGGCTAAAAACGTCACCCTTTCAGCATTAAGAACTGGTGTAATTGTCGCAAGTGCATTATATGACCAGAAGCTTGTGATGGACAAGATATCTATCCTCAACCAGACAACTGAAAACATCATAGAAACCACATCACATATGCTTAAAGAACAGGGCAGTGAAATTCAAAAGCACAGTGCTGAGACAATGATATCTCCTGACGTTTTAAAAGCATCATTTTTAGAAGCCCTTCAGGCTATTCAGGATGTAAGCACTTATAAACAGGAAGCCCTTCCAAAAATGAAGGAAACAATTGACCTTTTCTCTGATATGGCCGTTGATGGTCAGAAAGTTGTCGAAAAGATTGAAACAAACAACAGCAGTTTAATTGAATAATATGAATGTCATAGAAAAAATTAAAAAATCATGGTGGGTAATCCTTTCATTCATTATCTTTTTTAATGGATTTGGATTCATATACATCGCACTTCGTGAGAACAACAAGAACTGGTTAGTCGAGGGTATAATCTATGAACTGCCATGGTTTATTTATTTATTGTTCTATGGAATCTATGGTATTCCATTGCATTACCTGACTCCGAGCCATTTCATCTTACTTTTGGCAATTTTGCTTATGTTTGTAGGCATCATCAGATCAATTTGGGTTGCGGTTAAACTGGCCGACGTGTATGACAACGAAGAAAAATACGCCATTCAGGTAACAGAACTTAAAAGACCCGACAGTGATGATAAAAATGAGAATACATTGGCTTCATTGGGTTGCTGTTTGTGCATGATAGTTATATTTATCGTATTTGTGATTATAGTATTGTAGTTTATATAATGAGTGAAGATTTTTTTTCTTCTTGTATAAATTCAAATTACTCCATTTTTATT
>NZ_JAZQIJ010000174.1:0-7680 GCF_045541095.1 Methanobrevibacter sp. | reverse complement strand
GCTCACAGAACGACATGGCTACGATCCGACTTAGTGTACCTGTTGAATCCAGCATTCTGAAAATACCTGCAGACAATTCCAGATTATCAGTTGTCATCGCCTGACCCAGCCAGAATGCGCGGTCACCTGATTGAGAACCCCCATCGAATGTTACCTGTCTGTCGGCAGCAATCTCAAAGAGGTACCCGAAGTCCCACCAGGATGTGATTACAGTATCGTTAGCTGTGTTCTGATTTACCCATTCCATTGCATTCCACATTCCATCACTGGTACCAGGTACAACACCTGATGATGTCTGATAAGCACCGCAGATGGTAGGTGAAATCAGGGCAAGAATAAGCGCGATAATGATTACATATTTTTTGAGTGGCACTTTTGTACTTGCGCTGGATTTGAGAGCGTATACTGAAACAAGTCCGATTATGACAATTGCTAAAAACAGTATGATTCCGTAGATTGAGTTGATTTGAGCCAATGGAATTGCTGCTAAAAATGCAGTGACAAATACTATTCCTAAAATGACATTGTCGTTTTTCAACTTGTTTTTAATGTAATCGATTGCAAATCCTACGAATATACCTGTCATAAGGCCGAAAGGCAATACAATTGTGGTAATGAACCTTGAACCTCTACTTACTGCAAGAGCGGTGATTATAACCCACACGACAAACAGACATGCGTAGAGTACGGTAATCTGTTTGGAAGCTAAAAGCTCATCGGTTGAACCGAAGCTGAAGTTGCCTATATTGAGTTTGAATTTGCGTTCATCGTCAATCTTTTTAGCGGATGATAACCTTTTACCTTTAGGAGGTTTTTTAGTGGTTGCGCCAGGAGATTTGAGTTTGATTTTCCTTAATTTGAATACCCTTTGTACTAAAATATATAATACTGTTAAACCTGTAAACAGAATGGTAATACCACCAAGACCATTTACTACACCTTCAGTATTAGCTAAAAATGCTGAAGCCATTCCAGGTCCAAGTAAATTAGGCAATTGCATCTCTGCAACAGAAACAAGTACGTTAGGGAAACCACCAACTACCCTAGATGCAGACTGCAGTGAAAGTAAACCGACTAATGAACTAAATATACCGGTTACTCCATCGAAACCTTTGAAAAGAGCAAGACCCGCAAATCCTACAATACCTAAAATGACAATTGACAGTACAGCGTTCTGGCGTATGAACCACGCAATCTTGCTTGAATATTCATCCTGATTGTCATCTCCGACATTAAATATATAACAGGCAATCAGATAGACAATTGAGAATATTCCCATAAGACCTATGTAAAAGATATAACCAGTCCATGAAATTGAAAACAGTCCTATTGACAGAATTGATAATACTGCGAACAGTACCTTGAATATAATATTTTTTGCCCGTATACATTCTACAAAGAAGAATATGAAGAACAGGGAAAATATGTAATAGAACATATCTGTATCGAAAAATCCAGGGAATGTGTGTCCGAAGTAGTTCGGCGCAAGAACTATCAGCACTGTTGCTACAATAGCTCCATAATCGTTAGTCAGCCTTCTTGCAAATATAAATGCCGGAATGACAGCAAAAGTAGATATGACTGCTCCGGTCCAGAATGCAACTTCCCTAAGTGAATGGTCAGCGAAGAATCCGTGCAAGAAGTTCGTAATGTATACAATACCCAGTTCGTAATTAATCTTATTTCCAGTAGGAGCGTACCTGTGCATATCCCACTCGCTACCGTTAACCATTTCATCCCCTACAAAACCGTGATCTGCGTAATCTTCTGTCAGCCTTAAGTTATAATATGAATCCATTTCACTGAAATAAGGAAGGCCTGAAGAATCAACATATTCTCCTCTGAGATCTCCAGAAAGATTACTCAAATCAGCCGCAGGGACTTTTAATGCAAAGACAACAGCTAATAAAATCAAAATAATGACGATTGATTTAGCTATTGTTTTAGTTGTTTCTTTATTCATCAAAATCCTCGTTTAATTTGTTTATAAAATTTCAAACATAATAATAAAATTTATTTCTCTATTTAATATCGATATTAAATAAAAATATTAATAAAATGAATAATATTTTTATTAAGATATATTTATATTTTTTAACATTATTAAGTATTTGCATACATGCAATATTAGAAGAAAATTCTTTTTATTTTAAAAAAAATAAGCAGACAAAATTGCAAAAAAAGTAAAAAAAAAGTGATGGGAAAAACTATTTCAATTTTGAGTCAAGCTCTTCAAGGGAGCATGTGAATCTGCATTTAGGAAAACCGCTGCATCCTACAAACTCACCGTATCTTCCTGAACGCTTGAGCAAATCCTTACCGCAATCAGGACATTCGCCCACCACCTTAGGATCATGAGGTTTGGTTTTTTCCTTGCCGCAGTTGGCATCAAGACACGCCCTTTGGCGAGGCTTTCCGAATGAAATGATTGGAAGACCGCATTTTTCACATGTCTTTTTAAGGAAATGTGTTCCCTTTGGAATTGAATATATTGTGGTGCAGTCAGGATAATTGGAACATCCTACAAATGAACTTTTGGTTTTTGCAGAATATCTTTTAATCAGTTTTCCGCCACAGGTAGGACAAGTTCCGACAACATTACTTGCCTGATAAGCCTCATAAAGCTTGGAACCTATTCCTTTCATGTTCTTGTCAATATCTGTCAATATTTCACGAACATCCTTTTCACCTTCGCCGACAACACTTTCTTTTGTTGTCTGGTCCTGGTTTATTCCTTCAAGCTTGTTTTCCAAATCTCTTGTAAGCTCTTCGGAGGTCAAGTCATTACAGTAGGTGTTCAATGTATCAATCAGGTTCTCACCGAGTTCATTGACTTCAATCTGTGTACCGTTGATGTATTTTCTGTCATAGAGCTTGTCGATGATATCCGCACGGGTCGCCTTGGTTCCGAGATTTTTCTTTTCAAGCTCCTTGATAAGTGATGCCTGATTGTAACGGGCAGGAGGTTTGGTTTCCTTCTCTTCACTTATTAATTCCTTGACGCTCATAAGGTCACCTTCCTCAACGTCAGGGAACTTTTCGTTGTCAATCTTTTTGTAAGGGTAGTGTTCCATCCATCCTTTATGGGTGACTCTCCTTCTTGAGAATTTGAACTTTTCACCTTCGATATCCAAAAGAGTCCTCATGGACTCGAATTTGGCTGATTCGAAAAATACTGCAATGAACCTGTAGACAATCAGATTATATATTTTTTGTTCATCCTTGCTCAGGTTTGTAGGCAGAATTCCGGTCGGGTGAATCGGAGGGTGAGCCGCATCGTCTTTTTTACCGTTGTGCGGAACAAGTTTGGACGGAAGCTGGTCAATGTGCTTTTTGAATTCATTGTTTGCAGACAATTGCTTGAAGATGTCCTTGAATCCAAGGCTTTCAGGCAATTTTTGAGAGGAAGTACGTGGATATGAAGTATATCCTGCACTGTATAAATTTTGAGCCGCAATCTGGGTTCTTTTTGGTGAGAATCCAAATACAGTATATGCTTCCGCCTGAAGGCCGCTTAAGTTAAATGGGACGGGAGGTTTGGTGGTTGAGTTGGAAAATGTAATCTTGTCAACTGTCGCATCCTTTCCGTTGCACTTGTTGAAAATCTCTTCAGCACGTTCACGGTCGAAGATATTACCGTCAACATGCTTGATTTCAATGTCCTCAAAGTCAAGGATTGCCTTAATGTTCCAGAAAGGTTCAGGCACGAAATCGCGAATTTCCTTTTCACGATTGACCAGAATGGATAAAGTTGGAGTTTGAACTCTTCCAACGGATAATTTTAAAAATCTGTGTTTGGTCTTTTTAACACAGTCAGAAAGGGCTATGGAAATGTTCATTCCGAAGTAATAGTCAAGTATATGCCGTGCAATACCGTTGTCCACCTGATGCATGTCAATGTTTATCCTGTTTTCATAGGCATCGATGATGTCCTTTTTGGTCAATGTTGAAAACTTCATTCTTGAAGACTTGTTAAGTGACTCCTCACCGCATGCATATTTTAAAGCATTGTACCCTATCAGTGTTCCTTCAACATCATAATCGCAAGCATGAATGTATGAATCGGCGTTCTTACCGAATTTTTTAATGGCATTCAAATAGTTTTTGGTAAATGCGCTGCTTTTGCTTGCCTCATGGGCAGGAACCCAGTGAAGATCAAAAGAAACCTTGTACTTTTGCTTTTCAGGAACCAGAGAATACAAGTGTCCGACACCGGATACAACTGTAATATCTTTGGAACCTCTTTTAAGTTCCCAATATTTAACTTTCTTGTTGTACATCTTCTTTTTAGCACTTGGTGAAAGTGCTTTGGCGATTTTTTCAGCAGAACTTGGCTTTTCGCAAATAATTACTTCATGCATTATACTACTACCCTCTCTTAAAATTTTTTTACAAAATATTTTAAAGAAATTTTTAATATAAAAATATTACTATTTACCAAAAATTTTTTACAATAACAAAAATTGCAAAATTAATTTTGACAATGCATAAATTATTTAATCCAATCTGCAGATAATTTATATTATTAAAGGAGATATGATATGTCAAATGAAAACAATGCAAACCGTATGAGCAAAAACGAGTATTATCTTGCAATAGCCCTTGCAGTATCAAAAAGAAGCACTTGCCTTAAAAGAAGATATGGTGCCGTAATCGTCAACAACGACGAGATAGTAAGTACAGGATACAACGGAAATCCAAGAGGCGAGGATAACTGCTGTGACAGGGGAAATTGTCAAAGAATGAACCTTCCATCAAATTCCGGAAATTACAACGACTGTTTTTCAGTTCATGCCGAACAGAATGCGATGATCAGCGCAAGCAGGAATGAAATGCTTGGTTCAACCATCTATCTGGCCGGGGAAATGTATGCTGACGGTGACTGGGTAGACATAGAAGATGCTGAACCTTGTCCAATATGCTTCAGAATGATTAAAAACTCAGGCATTGATAGAATAGTCAGTAAAAAAGGAATTTTAAAACTGCACGATTAGTTTAAATATAATTATCTCATTAATTTGATATGAGTTATGCAGGATAATGCCGTTGGTTGAAATTAAATATTATTTTGCTGAAAAATAGAATATAAAATAAGTAAAATAAAATTATTCTTTTTTGGAATCCAAATCTTCCTGATAAAAACCATAAAAATCAGCACAATAATCACAGATTGGGAATTGTCCATTTCTGTAATACGCTAAATCTGAATTGGCCATATCAAATTCTTTTCCACAAATAAAACAAGTTTCGATTTTTTCTTCAGCCATAATTATAACCTTAAAAAAAATAAAAAAATAGAGGTTAATTGCTTAACCTATATTGTATTTTTGCAAGAGTAAAATCTCTTCAGTGGAAACTTTTCCACCTTGTTTGAATTTAGCAAAGATTTCTTCAGCTCTTTCTTTTTCTTCACGGTTTTTGTTACCGCCAGAACCGCCTTTGTTATCGGATTTCCTTTTCTTAGGTCTGTTGGAACCTAATTTTTTGTTGATAACATGGATGTCGCTTAAGATAGCTTTAAATTCTTCATGTTTAGCGGAAGCGTTTTTACGTGCTTCGATGAATTTTTTGTGAGCTTCGTCAGCTGCAGTTCTGATATCATCAGTTTTTCTGAAGTAAGTAAGCATTTCTTCGTGAGCTTCTTGAGCTTGTTCGGAAAGTGCAATAACTTTTTCATGTTCTTCTTCAGATACTTTTTTAAGTTCTTGAGCTTCAGTTTTAACGGATTCATCTTCATGAATTTCCATTAATTGTTTTCTGAGATCGTTTGCATTTTTAACAAGTTGATTTTCTTTTTTGATGTCTAAAACGCGAGTTTCAATGATTTTATCAATCTTTTTGATTTCATTTTCTATTTTGATTTTATCGCGTTTACCTGAAGACCATTCAAGAGTTTTGATTTTGTTGTTTGCTTCATTACGTGCTTTTTTAGCAGCTTCAACTTCTTTGTTGATTTCATTACGTTGGTTCCTGAACTCAATAGCTTTATTTAAGTTTTCTTTTAATGATGCGTTTAATTCATCACGGATTTTACGTTGTTCTTTAGCTATTTTGTTGAATTCTTCTCTTTCATCAGCAACTTTGGAGATTTCAGCTTCTTTTTCATCTTTTTGTTTTCTTACACCTTCCATGGTGTCAGCAAGAACAAATTCGGATTTAGGAAGTTCTTTTTTATCTTCAGGTTTGTCTTCGCCATCTTCTTCAGAAGTTTCGGTTTCTTCACTTGCAACTTCTTCTTCAGCAGCTTCAGCAGCTTCTTCTTCAACTACTTCTTCAGTTTCTTCGTCGTCAACAGCTTCAGTTTCTTCTTCAGTGGTTAATTGATTAAGGATTTCATCTAAGACTTTGGTCAAGTCTTTTTCATCTACTACAACATCAGCAATTTCTTTTACGGAATCTTTTGCATTGAATGCAATTCCGCAGCCTGCTGATTCAATCATGGAAATGTCGTTAGCGCCATCCCCAACAGCAACTACTTCTTGACAAGTAATTCCTGCTTTTTCAACGTGGTCTTTTAAGACATCTAATTTGGAACCAGATACTAAAGGACCAGTCACTTCACCAGTTAATTTACCATCTTCGACTGTGAAACTGTTAGTGTAAACGTTTTCAACACCGAGTTTTTCAGATACTTTATCAGCCACTACATCAAAACTACCACTAATGATAGCTACATCAACATCATTTTCTTTTAAGGTTGCGATAGTTTCTTCAGCACCTTCCATCAATGGAAGATCGTCAGCTAATTTCTCAATGTCTTCAATAGAAGTTCCTTCAAGAAGTTGAACTCTGTCTTTAATAGAAGTTTCAAAGTCAATTTCACCTTGCATAGCTTTTTCAGTAATTTCAGCTATGTCATCTTCAACATTTGCTAATTTCCCAATCTCATCTATCGCTTCTCCATCAATAATAACGTTATCTAAGTCAAATACTACAAGTTTAATCAATAATACCACCTAATTATATTAAATCTAGCTCACTTAATCTGTCGTAAGCTCTTTCGACACCTAATTTAGCGTCGCTTCGGGTTTTAGCTCCAGTACATACAACTTTACCAGAACCAAATAATAATAAGACCACTTTAGGGTCAGATAATCTGTATACTAAACCAGGGAATTGTTCTGGTTCATATTCAGTATCTTCGAGTTCTAAAGCTACAGCCTCTAAGTTTAATGTGGATTCTAAGTTTGCAGAAGCCACAATGTTTTGAATTTTAATTTCAAATTCTTCAGGAATGTCTGTATCGACAGTCCTCATTAAATCTACAGTCTTTTTGATTGCCAATTTGGAATCATCTATAGATTTCGCTCCAGTACAAACAAGCTTACCAGAGCTAAAAATTAATGCTGCTGTTTTAGGATCTTTAAGTTTAAAAACTAATCCCGGAAACTGTTCACGATTAAAATTAACCCCTTCTAAAGCTTGAGACACTTCAGTAAGAACGATGTCTTTACCAATGCTTGCAGAAGCAACAATGTTTTCAATTTTTATGTCAACATCGGTCAATTTAAAACCTCCATAAGTTATTAAAAGTAGTTAGTAAAATTTAAGAAAACAAAAAATTAGTTAAATTTTTACTAATAAAATATTTAATTCAAATAGTATATAAATGTAGTGATTTTATGGAGATTTAAAAAAAAATTCAAAAAATCCCAAAATTTAGAAAATTTGACATAACCC
>NZ_JAZQIJ010000173.1:0-2642 GCF_045541095.1 Methanobrevibacter sp. | reverse complement strand
TAAAATTATGTTTTATTTAGCAAAAATCTAAAAAAATGCAATAAATTATTACTTATTAATTATACATATATAAAATTATAAATCGTGGGGAAAAATATAATGAATCCATACATTGAAATTTTAAGGCCAGGAAATGCGGTGATGGGCGCTATAACCATAATTTTAATTGCAATTATAGATAAAACTTTTAGTTTGCCGATATTTCTTGCAATACTTGCAGTATTTTTTGAAACAGCAGCAGGAAATGTGATAAACGATTACTTTGATTATAATATCGATTTAATCAACAAGCCAGAAAGACCAATACCCTCAGGTAGAATATCCCTTAAAAACGGAAGAAACTACGGTTATTTACTGTTCCTGCTTGGAACAATATGCGGATTTTTAATTAGTTTTCTTACAGGCAATTGGATTCCATTCATAATAGTGCTGATGGCAGATATAGTGCTTTATTTATATGCATCCACATTAAAATCAACACCTCTCGTCGGAAATCTTGCAGTGGGTTTTATGACCGGTTTCGGATTTGTATTTGGAGGATTCACCATAGGCAACCCTACAATAATTCTGACATCAATATTTTTAGGATTCTTTGCATTTGTAATGACAACCGCACGTGAGATTGTAAAAGATATTGAAGACATAGAAGGGGACAAAGCGGAAGGTGCCAGAACATTGCCTATTCTGGTTGGTGAGAAAATCCCCGCAATATTGGCGTTTATATTAATACTGATTGACTGTGCATTATGCCCTTTATTATATTTCTACAATATTTTCGGTTTCTACTATCTGATTGTAATAGCAATTGCAGTTTTACTGTTCCTTTACTCAGCAATCCTAATTATCAGAAATCAGGACAGACAAACTGCAGGAAAAGTTTCAAAATATTTGAAAATAGGAATGCTGATTGCATTTGCTGCATTCGTATTCGGATCATTTTAATGAGGAGAGCTTATGAACTTCAATGAACACAAAAAGGATATTATTGCACTATCTTCATTGACAATAATTCTATTGGCAATCATAGTGCTATTGTTAAATATTGACCTTAAAGCCGGAGTATACTACGTAAGGGACGTATTCTTCTATCTGAATAATGCTCTTTTTTATGCCGGCCATGATACAGGATTGGCAGATACAAGAGGATTGTCACCTCTTGTTCCAATGATAACTTCAATATTTTTCAGGCTCGGATTTATTTCAGACTCGACAATAATACTTGTAAGCAGTTCATTCTATCTGTTTGCAGGTCTTGGAATGTATTTCTTATTGAGATTAAGATTCAATGAAGTTTTAAGTTTTACCGGTTCAATGGTTTTTTCCACATTCCCACTGATAATGGTGTGGATTACAAAGGGAATGATAGACATTCCTGGAGTATGCTTCTCAATCTGGTCAGTATACTTTATGATACTCTCATTCAGAAAGGATATTAGATTTTCATACATTGCGTTTCCTTTAGTTATTTTAGGTTTCTTTACAAGATTCACAGGTCTTTTGATGGTTCCGGTATTGCTGATGATGTATCTGCTTGTTGAAAATCCTGTAGAGTACATCAAAGAAAATCTCAAACACATCCTCATCGCAATCGCCTGCGGAGGAATAGTCTTTGCAATATTTATAGGCATCTATATTCACATGGACATCGGAATGTTTTTCCTATCCCAGGGTCAGGACATTTCAGGAAAAGCCCAGGATGTAACCTCACTGCAGCACTATTTCACATATTACCTGAAAAATCTTCCGATTTATTTAGGATGCGAAAATTTCATCCCATACTCACTGAAACCAGGAGTATTTCTATTTAACGAAATGCACTGGATTGGAGGCTGTCCATCAATAAATTCATACGTACTGATGGCAATCATGGTTGCAGGATTTGTCTTATACTTCACAAAACTGTTTGGAGCGGAAAATAGAGAAATACTGAAATCTGAAGATAAAAAAATCAAATTGGCCATATTCATTTTAGGATTGATTATCTTTTTAGCAACATACGTTAAAATATCAGTAATCTATTCTGAGATAATACTTTCAATAGCCCTGCTTGCACTATACAGACTACTTCGAAAAACGAAAACAGACTTCTTCAGTCTCGATTTTATCATGTTCTACTGGTGTATCGTTAACTTTGTCTTTTTCACATACTATCACATCAAAGTGGACAGGTACTTCATTCCTATGCTGCCGTTCATAGCATACTCAATAATCCTGTCAATCGAGCTGATTTTGGAAAAAATAAAATCAATAAAACATATTGAAAAAATCAAGGCCATAGCTCCGATAGGACTGGTATGCTTCATTCTGTTATGTTCCGGAGTCTATGCCATGTCAAACAGTCCACACACATTTGACAATCAGATGCACCCTAATTTCATGACCGCCGCATCAGAAGAAAAGGCAGTTGCAAACTGGCTGATTGAACACGACCCCAACTACATGAACAAAACCATATGGGCAGATCGTGGAGGAGACATGTCTTTTAATTTAATCAAGGAAATCCCTTCAGTAGATAAAATATCGAACAATACCAATTTTACAGACAAAATGATTGAGGAAAATGTTTCATACTTTATTTCAGCAGATAATAAAACAATTGGAGAACCTTACACCAAATTATACCAAAATGGAGAGGTTTCACT
>NZ_JAZQIJ010000172.1:0-23516 GCF_045541095.1 Methanobrevibacter sp. | reverse complement strand
GCATACAGTGTATTTTATAAATTAAAAAATATATTTGATAAATTTCTTATTTTTTACTTTATTTAATATCAATTATACATTATTTATATATTATAATGTATATACATAACTAATGTAAAGTTAAATTTAATTTTTCTTATGTTAACTTTATATAATAAAATTTGATCGAGTGATTGAATGAAGCAAATAAATAAGAATATTTTTATTTGTGCACTTTTAGTCGTAATGGTGCTTTTCTGCATCTCTACGGCCAGTGCAGAAGAAATTACGTTAGATAACAATTTAGCTAGCGATGATGCAGGCGAAATTGTTAGTGCAAGTGGGGATACTATCTATGTGGATAGTTCTTCGACTAGTGATGACGAACAAGGAACAGAGAGTAGTCCTTATAAAACAATTTCTGCCGCTGTTAACTCAGATAAGGTTACTGGTGGAGAAACTATTTTTATAAAAAATGGAAACTACTCCGAAAGTAGTGTAGTGAAAATTACCAAATCTTTATCTATTGTGGGTGAAAGTAAAGATGGTGTTTCTCTTAAATACACTGGTGATGTTAAAGGTAATTTAATTGAATCTAATACTCAGGGCATCTCAATTTCATTTGCAAACATGACATTTAAAGATTCTGAAACTACAACTGGTAGTGGAATCATAAGATTTTATGGTAATACTCCTATTGATGTGAACTTTACTGACTGTACTTTTACAAATATTGCGAATAAATATGGTGCTCTTCAATTTGCAAATACTGGAACTGTAAATATTGAAGGTTGTACCTTTTCAGATTTAACATCTAAATCTTCAAATGGTGCTACTGGTGTTTATGCAAGTGCTGGAGCTACATTTAACATTAAAGACACTGTATTTGAAGACTTGAAATATGAATCTACTGGTGGTCAAAATGGTGCTGTAGTATTTATGAGTAATGCTGCTACTACTTTAAACATGGATAATGTTACTATCCAAAGATTTAGTGGTGCTGCAAACAGTATTGTACGTAGTACCGGAACTGTAAATATTAAAAAATCTAAATTTGTAGATAATGATGTTCAGTTATCCTCTGCAGGTTATGTTGGGGACAGTTTATTCTACATTGGAGTCAGTGGAAAATTGACCATGGAACAGTCTATTCTTGCAAATAACACTGTTGCAAAAAATGTATTTTATTTAGGTTCCAATGCTAAAGCAACCATGAACTATAATAATATTTATAACAACACCTTCAATACTAGTTACGAATCAGGAATTAAAACTAACAATGGTGTTCTTGATGCAGAAAACAACTACTGGGGATCAAACACATTACCTGAAGGCGTAACCGCTAACGTATGGGTTGTTGAAGAAGACGGTTCATACAAATTAAGCAACGGTAATGAATTAGAAAAAGAAATTCCTGGATTGAATGATGGTGGCGATGAACCTGTTGTACCAACCGTAAATGACATCATTTATGTTGATTCAGTAAACGGTGCAGATACTAACGACGGTTTCAGTGAAACTACTGCAGTAAAAACAATTGAAAAAGCTGTAGCAATTTCCGAAGAAATCACTGATGATTTAGATGAAGGCCAAATTCCTACCATTGTGATTAAGGAAGGTACTTATGTTGAAAACCCTATTACAGTTACCGAAAGTGTCATTTTCACCACTACTGGTCCTGTTATTTGGGATGCAAATGGTAAAAGAGCTTTATATGTTCAATATGCTGATGTAAGTCTTTCAAACATTACCTTCATTAACGGTAATGAATCATACAACGGTGCTGTTATCCGCCAACAATATGGTATTGTACTCATTGACAATTGTGTATTCACAAACAATGGTGGACAAAACAGGGAAGCTCTTATTTATGATAATTATGGTGCTTTGTCCATAACTAATACTGTATTTGATAAAAATACTGCTCATAAGACTAGTACCTCTTATGGAAACATTCGTGTAAACAATGGAAACTTATATGTAAATAACTGTAACTTTACTAACAACTACAATAAATATGGTGTATTCTACATTTCAAGTTCACAAGCTGAAATTTACAACTCTTCATTTATTGGAAACAATGCAACTTCCTCAAGCGGAGGTTCTGGTGCAGGTATTTATGTAGGTGGTACTTCTACTACCCAAAGTACATCTAGTGGTAAAATCAGTAATGGTACTGCTTCCAATTTATTAGTCAAAAACTGTGAATTTATTAATAACACTGCATTCGGCGGTACTTATTATGGCGGTGCCGGTGGAGCAGTCTATGTAAACAACAACGCAACTGCTGTAATTGAAGATTCATTATTTGAAAACAATGTTGCTATTACTGGTGGAGAATCCGGTAAAGGTGGAGCAATTTATGCTTCTGCAGGTGACATAACAGTAAACGGATGTGTATTCAACGACAATGTTGCTGAAGAAGGTTCAGAAATTTATCTTAGATACTATGACAGTACTTCTTCATACAGTATCATGATCGCACCTGATGCAATCAATAAAATTAACGTTAAAGATTCAGTCTTTAATGATGATAATAGTGCAATTGTTGTTGCAGACAATGCTAAATATGCTGCTGATGTAAATGAAAACTACTGGGGCAGCAATGACAATCCTGCTTCCAAAGTAGGAAAAAACGTCAATGTTGAAAATTGGGTAATCATGGATGCTAAAGTAACTCCAGACAATGCTCAAATCGGAGACAATGTTACTGTTGATGTAACCTTCGACAAACTTCAACATGCAGATGACACTGTAAGCGAATATAGCGGAACTTTACCTGAAATGGATGTAACTGTTACTTCCACAAGCGGTAAATTAAATGAAATTTTAACTGTTAAAGATAACAAGGCAAGTGTTGATTACACTATCGATGCTGCTGATGATGCAATTGATGTTGGTGATGTATCAATACCTTTAGTTGCTGGAATCATTTACGTGTCTCCTGAAGGTGACGATAACAATGCAGGTACTGAAGAAGATCCTGTTGCAACTATCGCTCACGCTATTGAAATTTCAGTAAAAGGTAAAATCATTCTCTTGAACGGTACCCACAAAACCGGTGACTTAGGAACAATCACAAAAGATTTAACTATCATCGGTCAAGGTAATGCTATTATTGACGCTCAAAACAACAATAGAGTATTATATGTCGGTTCCACTGGAGATGTATTAATCGAAAACGTAACATTAATCAACGGATACACTTCTGCTGATGAAAGTGGTGCATTATTCGGAAACTCAGGTAAATTAACCATTCAAGGTTGTACCTTAGCAAACTCCACTTCAAGCAAAAACGGTGGAGCAATCTACAATGTAGCTGACTTAATGGTAATTGATTCTGTATTTGAAAACAACAAAGCAGCCCAAAATGGTGGAGCAATATTCTCCCAGGCCGCTGCAGGTTTCACTCCTGAATTGTATGTTGTAGGAACCACATTTACCAACAACAATGCTAAAGGTTCTTCCAACTTTGCTGGTGGAGCAATATTTGCTCAGCAAAATTCTGCATTTGATATTATAAACTCTGAATTTGTCGCAAACAGTGTGGATGCATACGGTGGAGGAGCTATTGAAATTGTAAACACAAATGTTGCTACAATCACAGGTTCCACATTTACTGGAAACTCCGCTAAAGGTGAAGACTCAGACAGTAACTATGGTGGAGGAGCAATCAGTTTCATTGGTGCTTACTCAGATAAAAAAGAAACTTTAACTGTAACTGATTCTTTATTCGAACAAAACACCGTTGACGGTCTTGGTGGTGGAGCAATTTATGTAAGAACCGCTACTGTAAACGTTGCAAACTCTGTTTTAGTAAGCAATTACGATGACAGTAATTATGCTGTTTACTCAAGAATTACCAGTATGGTAACTCCTACCGTAACTGTAAACGACAACTGGTGGGGAAGCAACGATTCACCTAAAGATTTAGTTTCAAACAAAGTGACATTAAACAGGTGGGCTGTTTTAACTGTTACAAATGACACTCAAATCAAAGCTGGTGAAAACGTAACAATAAACGCAAACATTAACACATACACAACTGGTTCTACAAGCGGAGATTTAGCAAAACCTATTGTTGTACCTCGTGCCGTTACTTTAGAAACTTCCGATGCTACTGAAGAAGATGTTTTAGTAGATGGTGAAGCTGACTTCGTTTACACAGTTCCTGAAGGATTAAAATTCATCAGAGTTTCTGTTGACAATGAAGTTGTAACTTTATTCGTAACCACTACCGCAACAACCGTAAGTGCTGACAACTTCACCGCTAAAAAAGGTGAAAGATATGAATTCACTGCAAATGTAACCTGTGATGACGGCACTATCGTAAACCAAGGTACTGTTGAATTATTCATCGGTGAAGAATCCATCGCTACATTTGATGTAATTAACGGTACAGCATCAGGTAAATTATTAATCACCCAAGATGAAGGCGAATATAACATCACTGTAAAATATGTTGATCCTGAAACATTATTCGAAGAAAGCTTTGATGTTGTAGGATTCACAGTCAAAGGTATGAACAACATTATCACTCCTGAAAACTTCTATGACTTCTTCGATGAAGACGGATTCATGTTAAGTGACATTCCATTTGATAACTTAGTATTCGACGGTGAATTTGAAGATTTAGGAATTGACAAAATTGTAATTTCTGAATCCAAACAAATCGAATCCAATTATGCTGATTTCAATGATGTCGTAATAGTTATCGATGCGGATGATGTTTCATTCACTGGCAGAAGTTACTTCACTGTAGACGGTAATGCTGTTTCAGGTCCTGTAATCGCTATTTACGGTGACAATGTAACTGTAGAAAATGTAAATATTGATTATTCAACTGCTAAAGACACTGAAGCTTACGGTATTTTAATCTATGAATCTGATGGCGTATCAGTTGATAACGCACGCATTGACTTTGAAAGTAACTCCGTTGGTACTCCTGGATACACTCAACACGCTATTCAAATCCGCAGTTCCAGCAATGTAAACATTACAAAAGGAACCATCAAATCAAAATTACCTGCTTGTGATGTTGATTTCGCAAGTCAAGGTATTGACCAGGATTTAATTTTAGCTATCGGTATCCAAGACAGTGAAAACATTGTTTTAAATAAAAACACTGTTACCACTGATGTAACTGCAACCCACGGAGACTATCCTACTGTTGACTCCATCATGGCTAACAATGTAAACAATTTAGTCATCTCTGACAATAAGATTACTCAAACCGACAAGTCAACTGTTGGTGCAGGTTACTCAAATGCTGTAGACTTATACGTTTCAAACAATGTAAATATAACTGGAAACACCATTACAATCAATTCCGATGCTGGTGAAGAAGCTGCAGGAACTGCATATCCTATCCAACTTACCGGTCCTTACGCAAACTTAGTAATTGACGGTAACACTTTAACCTCAATCAGTAATGGTCCTACATTAGGTATTTACTCACAAAACTATGCTGGTGAAACTGATATTACTGTAACAAACAACTATATCGACGTAACCGGTTTAGCAACTGCCGGAAATGTTTGGTCTTTAGTTTCAGGTATGGAACTTCAAGACACCCAGGCAAAAATATACAACAACACTATTTACTCTCACAATGTCGGTGAATATGATGCAGATAACAATTTATATGGTATAAGTTACGCTCAATGGTTATCCGGAGATCACACCTTTGACATAAGAGACAATGCAATCTTCACTGAAGGTGCATACGCAGTATACTTCCTGAATGCTGTAAACAGTAATGTTGTTGGAAACGATTTACACGGTCATGACTTAGAAGGTGACGATGCAGCTATCATTAAAGACGGTGAAGGAAACGTAATTGAAAACAACACTCCACCTTACGAAGCTGAAGTAATCATCGATGCTCCTGGAGCTTGGATTGGTCATGATGCTGAAATTACTGTCACTGTAACAAATGCTACTGACGGTAACGTAACAATCAAAGTAAATGACAAAGTATATGATGATTTAGCTTTAGTTAACGGTAGTGCAACTCTATTTGTTCCTTTAGCTGACATTGCACAGGATGCAATCAACAACGTTAGCGTAACCTATAATGGTGGTTCCAGAGTATTCTCTGGTGCAGGCGAAGCTACATTTAAAGTTGTTAACGGTTTAATCACTAACCAAACATTCTTCAATTACTTCGCTGAAAACGGTTACTTGTTATCATTTGTTCCTGAAGGAGCTACCTTAGACTTCCAAGGACCGTTCTATGGTGCTAAATATAATGTATACATTAACAAACCTGTAAATGTAATTTCATCCAAAAATGCAAATGGTACCGGTTTATTAGGTGCTTATAATGAAGAGCTCATCGGAACTGCTGTATTTGACAGTGGAGAAAACCCTAACTACAACTGGTTTAAATTCAATGTTGTTGCAGGCGGTGACAATACCAACATTACCGGTATTAGTATCATCAACGGTGATTTATTCATCCAAGGTGCATCCAATGTAACCGTAGACAACATTTACATGAAAGCTAACATGAGAGGAGTAGGATCTGGTACTGGATTTTTATCCATACACTCAGAAGCTTACAACACTGTAATTAAAAACTCATACTTCGAAAACGGTGGTACTGGTTCAAGTTGTGTAGTTCTCGGTAAAGGTGGAAAATACGCTACCTTTGACAACAACGTATTCAACATAACTGGTTCATCCGGTAACGTTTTATCATCCAATATCTTTGTTGGTAAAGGTGACAACCCTGAATTTGTAAACTACATCAACAATGTAATCAACAGTCATGTCGCTGCTTCCGGATTCATGTATGGTATTACAGTATGTGGTCAAGGTAATGTAATTGAAAACAACACATTAAACAACTTCAAAGGAAACGCAATTATTAACCAATATGGTGCAACCTCAACCAAGAACGTTTACAGAAACAACACCATTACCGGTGGAGGATCCATGGCTATCGGTACCTACAGTATTGTTGAAAACAACAATGTAGCTGAAGGTGCTTTAACCGTAACCGAAGGATGTAACTTCACAGGAAACACTGTAAAATCATTAACAATCAGCGGTAAAAATGTTTATGCAGCTAACAACACTGTTTTAACTACTGTAAATATTGCAGCTGCTGCTAAAAACACAACCTTCGAAGAAAATGAAGTGAATGGTCTTGTAACTGTTAACTCAAATGACAACACTATTGTCAGAAACAAAGTTACCACTGAAACTCCATATGCTATCGACTTGAAATCAACTTCAAACAACACTGTAACCTACAACAAATTATCCAGTGCTGATAAAATGGGTGACGCAGCTGTAAACTACGCTGAAGATAAGGACAATAATGTAACCCTCAACGGCGGAAATCCAATTATGGATATTAAAGTTGAAAACACATGGATTACTCAAAACAACACAATTACTATTGCTATTGTTAACGCAACCGGTAATGTGACTGTAAAAGTAAACAACAAGGAATTTGTTGAAGTTCCTTTAGTAGATGGCGCTGTAACTATTGAAGTGGATGCAGCTGACATTGTTGCTGGTGTAAATAATGTAACCGTAACCTACAACGGTGATGATTTCATCAACGCTGACACTGATTCAACCACTTTCATCGGTTTAGACAATGTTGTAACAGAAGAAATATTCTACAATTACTTCGATGATTACGGATTCTTATTAGAAGACGTCCCATTCGATGAACTGATCTTCAAAGGAGACTTTGACAAACTTTCATACTACATAATTCTTGACAGACCTATTAAAATTACAGGTCAAGACGCAGTATTAAAAGACATTGCAATTATGATTGATTCTGATGAAGTATCCATTGACGGATTGACCTTAATTGCTGATATGAACTTAGGATCATTAGTAACAGTCGGTGAAGGTGACGTATCACTTTCAAACTTAAACATTTCATACATTGTTAAAGACGGTGACTCTGTTGCTATTGATATTAAAGATGTTGAAAATGTAAATGTCACAGGCTCAACAGTTTATGTTGAAACCCATATCACTGAGGATACCAATTCAGCAAGTGCTATAAATGTTGACGGTTCTTCTAACATACTCATTGACGGAAACGTATTTGAAACCAGTTTCCCTGCATTATATGCAAGCAACTATGACTGGGATTACATGTTGATGGGATTAAATACTGTTAACCCTATCAGAATCAGAGCATCTGAAAACATTACATTTACAAACAACAAAGTAAACTCTACTTTAAATGATGTAAGCGCATCTTATCCTACCGCTCAATCAGTATATGTAATCGGATCTGAAAATGTTTTAATCGATTCCAATGACTTCTATTTCAACGATGAATTAACACCTGCTGGAGTAGTAGCATACTTATACGTAATTGAGTTCGGTTATGATAAAAACACAACTGTGTCCAACAACAACTTTGACATATCTACTGTATCCGGTAGAGACTCAAACGGTGCAGCATATGCATTACAAGGTGTGGAATCTGAAATGTTTGTAATTGGAAATAACATTACAACCGTTTCAAGCGGTCCAAACTTAGGTTTCTATGTGGCCAGTATGATGGGTGGAAGTTCTGAAGTATACGTTGCAGACAATATAATCAATGTAACCGGTAATGCAACTACATCCGCTCAATGGGCATTAGTCTCAGGTATTGAAATTACAAACGGTAACGCTAAAATATACAACAACACAATTTACACCTACAACAAAGCAGGATATGTTGAAGAAGCTCCTGTTCATGGTGTAAGTTATGGCCAATACATGTACGGAACACGTACATTAGATGTACAAAACAACACTATGTATGTTGAAGGTACATACACCGTTTCAGTATTGGACGGAACTAAAGCAAATGTAACCGGAAACACTTTATATGCTCATGATCTCTTCGGTGACGACTCTGTAGCTCCAGGTGTTGACGGAATTGTTGAAAACAACACTCCTCCATTTGAAGTTGATATGATTATCGATGGTCAAACCGCTTGGATTGGAACCAACTCCTCTCTAACAATTACAGTTCCTGAAGGAACAGGTAATGTAACAGTTAAAGTTGGAAACAGAGTATTCGTTGAAGTGCCTTTAGTAAACGGTACTGTAACCTTACCAATCAACGCTTCTGATTTGGTTTTAGGTGCTAACGATATTCAAGTAACATACAACGGTGATAAATACATCAACCCTGGTGACGCTGTCGGCAACTTACAAGTTATTGACGGTGTAATCACAAATGAAACATTCAAATACTACTTCGATGAAGAAAACAATAATTACCTATTCGATTATGTTCCTGAAGGAGCTACTTTAGACTTCCAAGGTGCATTCTTAGGTGACAAATACAGTTTATACATTAACAAACCTGTAAATGTAATTTCATCCACTCAAGATGCAGTATTTGACAGTAACACTACTGATTCAGCTAGAAAATGGATTAAATTCAATGTTGTTGAAGGCGCAAACAATACCAATATTACTGGTATCAGCATCATTAACGGTGACTTATTCATCCAAGGTGCTTCATATGTGACTGTAGATGATATTGACATGAAAGCTAACATGAGAGGTGTCGGATCAGGTACTGGATTCTTATCCATCCACTCAAACGCTTACTACACTACCATTAAAAACTCACACTTTGAAAACGGTGGTACCGGTTCAAGTGTGGTTGTACTCGGTAAAGGTGGTAAATACGCTACATTTGATAACAATACCTTTGAAATTACCGGTTCATCTGGTAACGTATTATCCTCAAATATCTTTGTCGGTCAAGGAGATAACCCTGAATTTGTAAACTACACCAACAATAAGATTACTAGTCATGTTGGTGCTTCCGGATTCATGTATGGTATTACTGTATGTGGTCAAGGTAACATCATTGAAAACAACTCCTTAATCAACTTTAAAGGTAATGGTATTGTCAACCAGTTCGGTGCTACTTCAACCAAAAACGTATACAGAAACAACACCATAACCGGTGGAGGATCAATGGCTATCGGTACTTACAGTCTTGTTGAAAACAACAATGTGGCTGAAGGTTCCTTAACTGTAACTGAAGGCTGTACATTTGTAAACAACACTGCTAAAGCATTAACAGTCAGCGGTAAAAATGTTGTTGCAACAGATAACCAGGTAGCAACTACTGTAACCATCAGTGCAGCTGCTACAAACACAACCTTTGCAAACAACACTGTTTTCGGTCTTGTAACTGTAAACTCTAATGCAAATACTATTACTGAAAACACAATTATCACTGATACAGAATTTGCTGTTGATCTTAAATCAACCAAAAACAACACTGTAACTGATAACATATTGTATGCTAGTGAGTTAGTTGGTGATAAAGCTGTAAACTTCGTTGAAGATAATGACAACACTGTTGAAAACAACTTCCCAGTTGACCCTGAATTGGTCGTTGAAGTAGAAAACATTAAAGTCGGTGAAAATGCAACCATTAATGTTTCATTCACTGCGAATGTTACTGGAACTGTTGAAGTCATTGTTGACGGTAAAAAATACAATGTAGATGTTGTTGACGGTAAAGGTCAACTTATTGTATCTGATTTAGCTGCAAACAAATACACTGTTGGTGCTTACTACGATGGTGATTTATTATACAGTGCAACTGAAAACACAACTTCATTCACTGTTGAAAAAGAAACTACTGAAGCTAATATCACTGTTCCTAGTGATGTTAAAGCTGGTGAAGAAGCTAATGTAACCATTAGCATTCCTGGTGCTACCGGTAATGTTTCTGTTATTGTTGACGGTGTTGAAGAGGTTGTTCCTTTAGATGAAAACGGAACTGCTGTCTACACTATTCCTGCTGTAGCTGCTGGTGACCACAGTGTTGTTGTAGCTTATCCTGGTGATGACACTCGCGATGCTGTTATTAAATCCGGTGCATTCACTGCTGATAAAGAAACCACTGAAGCTAATGTAACTATCGGTGAAATCACTCCTGAAGGAGCTAATGTAACCGTAAGTATTCCTGGTGCTACCGGTAATGTTTCTGTTATTGTTGATGGTAATGAAACTGTTGTTCCTTTAGATGAAAACGGAACCGCTACATACACTATTCCTGAAGTAACTGGTGGAGAACACAGTGTTGTAGTTGTCTATGATGGTGACGATAAACACAGCGGTGCTCACGCATCTGCAACTTTATACAATGAAGAGTTCCCAACCAAATTTACCAATGTCACTGTTGCTGAAGGAAAAATCACAGGTATATTAACATTCCCTACAGGTGATGGAGTAGCTAACGCAACTATTGGTGTAACAATCAATGGTGTTGCATCAAATGTAACTACTGATGCAAATGGCCAATTCATTGTTGAAGATGTCTTTGGAAAAGTCGTTGAACTCAACTATGCTGGAAATGGCACAATTTTACCAGCTGACATTTCAATTGACTTAACAGGCGTTGCATCTGCAAGACAAGCAACCCAAATCATCGGAAACAACTACACACAATACGCAGTCGACTATTACGCAGGTGAAAGAGGTCAAAACTTCACAACACAACTTGTTGATATAATGGGCAACCCTCTTGTAAACAAAACTGTCTACATTGGTGTAAATGGTGTAATGCGTGAAAGAACAACCGACGCAAACGGTTTCACAAGTGTACAAATCAACTTCAAAGATGCAAACAGACTCACATTCGCTGTAGCATTCTTAGGTGATGAAGACTACAACGCAACCATGCAGGTATACCTGATTATCATCGAGAAAAAACCTGTAACAATAACAGCTCCGGCAAAAACATACAAAGCTACTGCAAAAACCAAAAAATACACAGTAACTTTAAAAACCATCAAAGGAGCATCCGCTGACGGTAAAACTTACTTCGGCGCAGGTAAAAAAGTCACCATGAAAATCAATGGAAAAACCTACACAGCAAAAACAAACGCTAAAGGTCAAGCAACATTCAGCCTTAAAATAACCAAAAAAGGCAAATTTGCAGCAACCATTAAATACGCAGGTGACACCACCTACAAAGCAGCAAGCAAATCTACAAAAATAACAATTAAATAGTGAGATCAAATTCTCACTAACTTTTTTCTTTTTTTCATCCAACCATCAAAGTTATTGGCAATACCCTTATTAATTTTAAAAACACTTTAAAAAAACAACTTATATAAACCTTGAAAAGAATTGATGTCGGTGAATATGTTTCCGTTTATAACATCCTTGATAACCCTATACCTTTCAATCAGTGTTCCGGAGTTATCAAATACTACTGCCCTTTTCATGATTAATAATAGAAATTAAAAAATATTTAAAATTTGTAAAAACTAATCGTCATTCAATTTATCAATGAATTTCCTTTCACTGTCGTATATGTCCAAAACGCTTTCGCCGTTGATTTTTTGATGCTTGAGAAATTTGCAGTCATTGATTTGCAAGTCACAGCAACATGAAATGATGTTCTCAGATTTTTCATTGAATGTAACATTGTCAAGTTTAAACTCCGCATCATTCGAATTGGATGTATCCCTTAAAAGGAAATTAAAGTTATTTCCTTCAAAAGTTACATTATCTAAGCTAAGATGAATTGAAGAACAATCAAACAAATAATTTGAAGCGTTATTTTCAAAGAAACAATTTTTAACATTCCAATTTTTTGTTTTAACAGCAATTCTAAATAAGTATGATGTTGAGAATGGGGATTCAGATTGGTTATTTATGAAATTGCAATTTTCCAGGCTGACAATTGAATTAATAGCTGTGCTGTATGTATTATCAATAAGATAAGAGATGTTGTTTTCAAACAGACAATCAGTTATATTAATCCTGGAGCTGTGAATGCTGATTATGTCTTTGCAACGTCTGAAAGTGCAGTTTTCAATGTCCAAATCTTCACTTGTTCTAATTACCCTGCCTTCATTATCTTCAAAAAGACAATTTTTAATAATGCCTTTCTTGCTAACATTGACATTCCATTTGTTGGATGAATCTTCGAAAAAAATGCCAAAACTTAAAAAGCCTTTATTTTTTATAGTCCCTCCCTCTGAACGTGACGAATTTCTTTTAAAAAAGCAATTATCAACCATTAAAAATTTATCGCTGAAAATTGCACCCCCATTATTTTCAGAATGATTATTAATGAAATTTGAATTAAAAATCATTGAAATGAATTTGTTTAAAATTGCTCCTCCGTCGCCAAGATGATAAGTGGCAGAATTGTTTTCAAAATTGCATTTGTCAACAACTAAAAATCCTTCATTATATATGGCGCCGCCGTTTGAAGCCTTGCAGTCAGAAAAGGTGCAGTTTTCAATTCTTAGTGAACCTGTGTTATGAATAACTCCTCCATGAAGACCCCCTCCATTTTTAAAGTTGAAATTTTTCAAAATTACCATATCTGAAGAGACTAGGAATGCTTCGGTTTGGAAATTGAGATCAACTTCATGCCCGTCACCATTTATGATTAAATACTCACTATCAATGGAAATCCCCTCTGAATTATCCATACCCCTGCCATAATAAATGTCATCATCAACTATGATTTCTTTATATGTTTCCCCTTCGAAATCAGCTTCATTATATGTTTGCTCCTCAAGGGCATATTCAATATGTTTTTTAAGATAGCTAAAAGGCTTCATTTAACTCACCTCCTTTTTCAATGCATAATAAAATATTCTTGATTCTTCATCTAAATTTTCGGCCACATCTTCATTAGATAATGCCAGATCCAATAAAATAAGCTGATCATTTATTTTATCAGCAGCATTCATGACAAAATCGGGAGATTTAACTGACAGTATTTCAAGTAAAACTTCCTTATCTGAAATTCCTTCAATGGCATCACCACTAAAATTATCATATGAATCGTTTAATAATATCTCCACTAAAACTTCCTGATTAGTAATTCTCCTAACCGCTTCACTACAAACATCACGTTCTTGATTGTTTAATGCAATTTCAACTAAAACTTCCTGACTTGTAATTCTCTTGACTGCTTCATAACAAATCCAAGGATAATCATTTGATGCAATTTCAGCCAAAACGTCCTGATTAGTAATTTTCCCGACCGCTTCACGACGAACATAGGGATCTGAATCGTTTAATGAAATTTCAGCCAAAACGTCCTGATTAGTAATTCTCCTGACCGCTTCTTGACGAACATCACAATCTGAATTGTTTAGTGCAATTTCAACTAAAACTTCCTGACTTGTAATTTTCCTGACCGCTTCACGGCGAATAGCCCATCTTGAATCGTTGAATGCAATTTCTGCTAAAAGTTTCTCACCTGCAATAACCGAAGCAATTTTTTCGATGATTGCGTAATAGATTTCATAATTAGCTATTCCAATTTTTGACAGTTCCATGAACAGATTATTCAATACCTCTTCATCATCAATATTTTGTATTGCCCTTTTGACTACATTAATGTTCCTATCGTTTTTTACAATATAACATAATAGAGCAGGGTCTGTTATTTTAGATACTGCAATTTCTCGAATTTTCTCTGAACAATCCTCAAGAGCATATCTTTTCAGTTTTTTCTCGCTTGTAGTATCTCTAACCGAATTTAATCTATCATTTAAATTATAATCATACATATTCACACCCCCAGTTTCGATTTAACTATGCCCGGAGTGGTGCAGTGAGTTGTCTTTTTTAAAATTTCATTCAAAATTTCTTTCCCTGTTATCCTTTCAATAGCCGATTTGCGAACGTTGATGTTGGTGTCTGATAATGCAATGTCTTTTAAAATGTTTTCATCAAATATTTTTAAAACTGCAGTATGCCTTACATGCCAATTGGAATCGTGGAATGCTAAATCAATTACTGAAGGCTCGTCATTGATTTGCTTAAGTGCATAATCACGGACATACCAGTCCTTAAAATCCTTTACGATTTTTATCAAATTTGCTTCAGTAATAGAATCGATTGCTGAGGTTTTTACAATCCTTGAAGGATCCCTCAGTGCAATATTCATTAAAACATCCTGTCTTTTAATTGATTGTGTCGCTTTATTTCTAACTTCAACATCCCTTGATGTTACTGCAATTCTTGATAATCTTTCATCATCCGAAATCATGATTAATGCAAGGGATCTGATTCTTGCATCATCTGATTTTAAAAGAATCTCTTCAAAAACTTCTTCAGCGGAAATAATTATTTCTGAATCGCCTACCCTCTCATATCGAGCTCCAGAGTACTTGGACGGACCATATTGATTCCACGATAGGGTTGATTTGCGCACGATATGTGAAGGGTCATTTAAAGCAAGATATTTTATCAGATTTTTGTCTTCAATGTTCTTTATTGCCTGATTTCTAACATATGCATCAGAATGATTTAGAACAATTTCTTCAAGCATGTCCTGATTATAAATAGCATCGACCGCAAGAGTTTTGACGCTCAACTCCAAATGACTGCTGTTAACGATTTGAAATAAATAATTTTCATCGCTGATAAATTTGACGGCCTCATTAAGCATGTCCGGAAATTCTCCATCGTAATTCATTATGAAATCGAAAAACTTTTTTTCATCAACATTATTCATATCAAAATAATTTGAATTGACAGCAGAATAAAACATGGCAGGATTAACCGAATTTAGAGCCATATCCATCAAATATGAAGGATTTTTCATGTGCTTAATTGATTCCTTTACAATTGATTCGAAAAAAGTTGAATTATTATCCTTATTATTCATTAAATATTTGTAAAAGACATCTTCATCAATAAAACGAAATGTCGGATTAAAACTATACTTACCATTTGATCGTCTATACTGACTATCGTATTCAAGCAATGCCAGACTTTGCACATCAAATGATTCATCATTCATAGCTATGAATTTCAATGTTTCTTCACTTTCTATTAAAGAAACTGCCTTTTTTCTAAGAGATTCCAGATTGTGATTCAATGCGACAGGAGTCAATATGTCCTCATTACCGGCGAATCTTTCAATGCTTTTAATGTCAAAAAGATTGAGATAATCTGATTTGAACAAATCCAATAAAATTTCAGGACTTTCGATGGAGTTTATGATTACTTTTTGAACCTGGCGATTTTTCTCGTTTTTTAGGATTTCAACCAGTTTCCCATCATCCTTAATTTTTTTTACCACCATCTTCCTTGCAAACCAGCATGTTTCATCAGAAGCGATTTCTGCCAATGAATCCTTATCATCAGTTTTAGCTATTGCAAGTGATCTTACTTTCCAATTATCGTGATTCAATCCAAAACCACTGATAAATTCATGATTTTTAATGCTGGAAAATGCAGATAGAATTAAAGAAACATTTCGGGATTTTTCACAAATGTCCATCAGATAATTTTCATTTTCGATAATTGAAACGGCCTTAAACCTTAAGAATTCATCCAAACTCAAATCATCACAAATATTAAATAAATTTTCCTGATTTAAATTGCAAACTGCCTTCAGCCTTGTTTCATCGTCATAATCCCCATATATTACATCAAGCAATATTTCCTGATTTCTGATATATTCAACGGTTATGCCGGAAAAATGATGGGCCAAATCATTCAAAAAGATTTTCTCATAATACAATTCCTTTCTATTAAATTTATTTAATATCAGCTTCTTTAATTTTAAATCCGTTTCTAAATTAAATGCCTTTAAGAGAATATCCTCATCATTTCCATCGAATCTGGAGATTAACAACTCTCTAAAAAATGAAAGATCCTCCATAACATATAAATCAAATATATATTCCTGATTTGAGAGACCTTCAATTATTGCCTCTTTTAACACGTATGAATCAGTAATCGAATAAAAGTCAAAGAGGGTTTTTTGATTATCAATCTTTTTAATGATTTTTGCTTTATCATATCTGTATGATTCTGATTGGATCAATTTTTTGAAAAACTCGTCATCTTTTAACTTATCACTTGCCTCCATTCTAACATCGAATGAAGAATCGTTTAAAGCCAGATTTTTCAACAGTTCAATATCATTGATGTATTTTATTGAGCTTTTTCTCACTTCGAGTGACGGGTCGGTTAATGCAATATGTTTTAAAGCTGCCTGATTGAAATTCTTCAAAAAGTATTCTCGAATGTGTGGACTTTTGTCATTGTATGCGATTTTAAAGACAACACTTGGATTGTTGATATGTCTTAGGGCTAATCTTCTAATCTGCCATGACCTGTCAGTTAAAGAAATGTCAATTAATTGTTCCTGGCTGAGGACATGCAACTTCCTTTTCATATAATCATATTTGGATTTGAAGTTGATTTCACCATTGACCAAGAGCTTTTTGCCTTTGGATTTTTTAATCGAATTTAATGTGATAAAGGAATCGTCCGTGTTTCCAGGCTCCATACTATCACCCGTTATAGTTAAATAAATTTATATAAACACAATTTAAAAAAGTTTTTTAAATATTAATATCAAATTTCTTCCAAATATCGATGATGAAAAGAAAATCCCTTCTTAATCGAATTCTTCACGGGCAATTGATTGGCGAAGAAACCTTAAAAGTAATTTCCCAACATTGCCTAAGGTTTGGCAGCATTAACTTTCATCATCACGATATATCCAATAGTTTTCATTGTCATCACATCATTTAATTAATTAATCAAATTTTGTCAAAGGCGATATATAAATGACATAAAGTTAATGGTTTAATCGAAAATGCCAAATTTGCATTGGGAAAAAAACAACCTATATAAACCTTGAAAAATAAAATAATAATATTATAATTTACGATTATTAGGTGTTTTAATGAGCGTTATTGAAAAATTAAACTCCATAAAAAAAGGAGAAATAACAGCTAAAGAAAATGTAGAAAGCTTCATTAAAGTTATTGATGAAAATAACGAAAGTATTAATGCATTTATTGAGCTAAACTATGAAAATGCATTAAAACAAGCTGAAGCTATTGATGAAAAAATAGCTAATGGTGAAGATGTTGGTGCTTTGGCTGGATTAGTATTTGGTATTAAAGCAAACATTAATGTTGAAGACATGATTATTTCTGCAGCTTCCAAAACATTGGAAGATTACATTGGAAGCTATAATGCAACTGTAGTAAATGAAATTCTCGCTGAAGACGGGATAATCATCGGTATTTTAAATATGGATGAATTTGCAGCAGGAAGTTCAACAGAAACTTCATACTACGGTCCTACACAAAACCCGGCCGCTATGGGAAGAATCCCAGGTGGTTCAAGCGGTGGATGTGCTGCGGCTATAGCAGCTGAAATGTGTGACATTTCAATCGGTTCAGATACAGGAGGATCTATTCGTAACCCTGCATCCCATTGTGGCGTTGTTGGATTCAAACCGACTTACGGTGCAGTATCAAGACAAGGTTTGCTTGATTTATCAATGAGTTTAGACCAAATCGGCCCTCTTGCAAATGACGTGAGCGGTATTGCAATTGCCCTTAACACCATTGCAAAGTATGATGAAACCGAATGTACTACCTTAAACTGGGAAAAACCTGACTTTACAGAAGTACTGAAAGATACCAGTTTAGAAGGCATGAAAATAGCAGTATGTAAAGAGTTCATTGACGTTACTGATGATGAAATCAACAAAACAGTTAACAAAGCAATCAACAAATTAGTTGATGCCGGAGCCGAACTTGTTGAAGTCAGCTTTGACTATATTGACTTATGTTTACCTACATATTACCTGATTAACTATGTGGAATTCTTCTCTGCAACCAGAAAATACGACGGAAGAGATTATGGTTCAAGAATAGAAGAAGTCTGTGGAGATGAAGTATTAAGAAGAATAAAAATCGGTTCCCACATTGCAGAAGCTGAATTCAGTGGAAAATACTACAAACAAGCACTGAAAGCAAGATCTGTAATCAGAGGCGAAATCACATCCATGCTTGAAAACGTTGATTTGATTGTGGGCCCTACAGTTCCTAAACTTCCTCACGAAATCGGTGAAGAATTAGAACCTATGGAAATGTATGCCTATGATATCTTAACTGTAATAGCTAACCTTGCAGGAATTCCAGCAGCAAGCATCCCGGCAGGAGAAGTTAACGGAATTCCAGTCGGATTGCAAATTCAGGCAAAACCATTGGATGATTTAAAAATAATTAAAGCTATGAGTGTTTTTGAAAACACTCAATAAATTCTTTTTTTTATTTTAGGAGAAATAATGAAAAATAAAATCATCTTTTTCACGATATTTATAACATTGATTTTCATTAGTTTATCTCCTATAAGTGCAAACGAAAATGACACGGGTAATTTCAGCGAAATTACAAATCAAATAACTGCTTTTGATGAAATCAAATTAGATAAAGATTACATGCAGGAGTCCGCAGACAGTCAGATTCATATAAACAAATCTGTTACAATAGACGGATGCGGCCATCATATAATTTCAAACAGTTCAAAGGAAATTTTTAACTTAAGTTCAGATTCAAAATTGAATTTCACCATAAAAAACACTAGTTTTTATAACACCAATAGATTATTCTGTAATAATACACAAGGCAATATAACTTTTCTTGACTGCGGCCTTTCATATAACAATACTATAGTTTATCCATGTTCCGACAACTATCAAGCCAATAAAAATAAAACCGGCCCAATTTCAAATATAGTTAAAAAGGTAGCAAAATTGGTTGTTGGAAAATCAACAGATATGGAAGCGGCAAAAAAACTCGCTGCATGGGTTGCAAACAATATAAAACATGAAACCAAAGAGGGAATATACCAATCAGCAGAGACTACCCTTGTTCGTGGAATGGGAAATTGCATAACCACAACAAATCTGTTCCTGCAGATGTGTGATGCCGTAGGACTTGCAAAAAAACACAAATTATCCTATGTTCACACAGGAACAATTGTATTTAAACAAAGACATTTCTTTGCATTGTTCGACAATATATGTGTGGATGTCGATGGTAAAAAAAGTAAGCCATGGGCCAATTGTCCTAAAGGAAGAGATGTGACACGCATTACTCATTACCCGTATCTGCCGCTGCTAATTAATTATTGAAAAATAAATTTTACACTTGAAATATACGTCTAAAATTTTATAATTTAAAAGACACATAGAATATCAAGAGGTTATTTTTATGACAAGAATTGGACTTGCCTATATTAACGGAGCGGTTCCTGGATTTGAAGATTTTGGAAACCTGCCAACTGATATTGTAAAAGAAAACGGATTGGTCAATGGTAATCGAGCATCAGATGAATTGGATGCATTGATTATACCTGGAGGTACCCTGATTGAATCCAATGACATCAATATGCCGTTGAACAGTGAGATTAAAAAAATGGCGCGTGATGGAAAACCTATTATTGGAATATGTGCCGGTTTTCAGCTGCTTTCAAATCAGATAGATATCGGGAGAAAATCACCGGTGCCTATTGTAAAGGAAGGTCTTGGAATAATAGACGTGAACTTCTCTCCGCTAATTACAAGTGACAGGGTAAAGGCAAAGGTATTTGACAATTCATTCATTACCAAAAATCAAAATGAAGACATTGACGGTTTTCACACACATACATATGGTAAAGTGGAAGGAGATGCAAAACCGTTATTCTATTCGCAAGTTCAAAGAATGAATTATGGGGATACCAATAAAAAAGGAGAATATAACATCTTTTCAGGAGCATGCAACGATGACGGCAATGTTATCGGAACAATGATACATGGAATACTTGATGAAAATCCGATTATTGTAGAAAATCTGTTAAAGCAAATAGATGTTACAGATACCGACGACATTTACAATAGAAATGCTGAAGTTAAAAAGTTCCTGACAAGTGAAGTCGGAATCAACAATGACCTCAAGGTACCTGAAATTACACATCTTAAAAAACCTAAATATCTTATGATTGGAAGTAACGGATCCGACTCCGGTAAAACATTCATATTAACCGGTCTTGCAGGAGCCTTAAGAAAAAGGGGTTATAAGGTTGCGCTTTTAAAGGTTGGTCCTGATGTTCGTGACATTATACCCGGACTTTATTTGACCAAAGGCAGAATGGAAGATTTCGCCTCAATAAAAATTGGCCATCTGGGTTGGGCCGACATCGAATCTACAATAGCAAAACTCAACTCATCAGACTATGATATCGTCCTTATTGAAGGAGTGATGAGTGTGTTTACCGGCCTTTTAAATGAAAAGGTACCGTTTTCAGCTGCAGAAATAGCAATGAGTTCAAACATTCCAATGATTCTTGCATCAGGTGTAAACAAGGGAGGAATTGAATCAGCAGCGATAGATTTGGTTTCACATGCAAACATGCTTGAAAAATTTGGCATTTCAGTAGAGGCAATTCTGCTCAATAAGGTATACAATGAAAATATATTCAACAATGTAGTTCCATACATAAAAAACAACACAAATGTCAAAAAAGTGTTAAAGCTTCCTAAATTAAAATCAGCAGATATGAGAGGTTTCATTCCAGAAGTTGAAATCAGATATGAACTGTTTACCTCACATGCAATGGATCTGATTGAAAATAATTTGAATATTGATGAAATTATAGATATGGCCCGTGAAGTAGAATTTGAAAAAATATACACATTCGAAGAAATAAAAAGCAAGGTGATATGATGGCACTTAATCTTAGTCCGGAAACAGGTGTAAAACTTACTAAAAAAGACAGAGCTCACGTGTTAAAGAAGATGAAACAAGGATGGAAAGCAACTTGTTTTATTCCAGATTATGTTTTTGACGATAACGGAGATATACAAATAGCTTCCGATAAAAACAGGCGCGTTGTAAAAATAGTCAAATTTGGGGACGATGGAATTCACATAGAAAAGGCGCTTAAAAGCAAAACCCTAAGAATCCCTTGGAAAAAAGTCGCTCAGATAAACCAGTCAAAAGAAGTAAAAGATGGTTTGGAAATTATAATGCGTGACGGAAAATATGTCTCCTTCGGCATTTATAATTCCTATAAAATTAAACAGATTACAGAATTTATTGCAAATTATATAGCTAATAAGTCCAATGAACCCAATTAGCTATTCTTCCAAATATTTATTGATAATGTCTTCGCCTCTAAGCAAGACCAATCCATTTTCTTCAGCATATTTACGGGCATCTGCAACGGATGTAGCTTGTCCTGTTTCACCATCCATCATTTCACAAACTACACAAACAGGAGTTACTCCTGCCATTTCACACAATGCAAGGCCGATTTCAGTGTGTCCTTGTCTGTTTTTAACAAGGCCGTCAGCACCTCTTAAGAGACATACGTGACCTGGAGATCTGAAAGTTGCACCAAATTCATCAAATCTTTCCTCTTTCATCATTATTGCCATTTCGCTTATTGTCATTGCCCTGTCATGGTCTGTTACACCAGTGAATGATTTTCTGTGATTTGTCCAGATTGAAAATGAAGACCTTTCATCATATGGAATGTCAGTTGGTGCGAGTTTGGCAAGTTCAGGATAAGTTTCTGTTGCCGCTTTCATTATATCAACCATGAATGGCAAGTGAATAGCATCACAAAAATCAGAGTGTAAACAATTACAGATTAATCCGCCTGCATCATTTCTCATTGTTGCTATTGATTTAGGGGTTACAAATTCTGAAGCGATAATCATATCAACTTCGCCTTCCCTGTCATCATCATCGAAAACTAGAACGAATTCACCGTTTCTTATAGCTTCTAAAGCTTTATCTAAATTTGTTTCTTGATTCATAGTAATATCTCCTTATAATACTAGAACCAGGGCTAAAAATAATACAATTTATTTCTTCTCTTCCATCCGGACTGTAACCGTCGGTTTTGGAATTTCACCAAATCAACACAATCAATTGTGCTCGTGGACTTATTATTTTAAAATCACCACCGGTAGGGAATTTCACCTCACCCTGAGAACGTATTATCAAATATATAAATAATCTATAAAATACTTTACGGTGCTAATTTGAAATCAAAATTATACTGATTTAATAAACTTGATTTGGTCTTAAAAATTGATTTTATAGTGTGAATTGTTTTATTTGAAACTTCTAAACTGTCAAAGAGAAACATTTTAAAAAAAATTGCCTATATATGGAATAAATAAAGTGAAAGTTATAAAAAAATACAAAAAAGAGATAGTATCTAAAATTCTAACGAAACAACGTCATCATCTTTAAGATTTAACTCATCTCTTAACTTTTTTTCTGAAATGAATTCCAGATAGTTTTCATCATGGGTTGTTTTAGCTGGAAAAACTATTGCACCATCCACATTACCGTTTAATTTTGCACTAATGTATTTTACCGCACCAAAACCCTCATCAGGTTTGATTATGTTCTGGCAGTTATCCTTGATTTCATTGATTTCATCCAAATATTCTTCACTTACAACAATGTTCAATGTTCCGGGAAATGGAATGAATCCTAAATTTTTTTTAAATTCCCTGGTGTAAAAATCCTGTGAGAGAAAATGTGCTGCCTTGCCCAAACCGGTTGTCACTTTACCATTAATTTCCATTAAATAACCTCTAATTAAATTTACATATATTGATATAAACAATCTAATTGTCAATCGAATCTTTAATTAAATAAAAGTACAATATGTTATACAAAAACTTAAATTGTCAAATATAGATTCACCACTATAAATTATTAATTTTCATTAAT
>NZ_JAZQIJ010000171.1:0-2076 GCF_045541095.1 Methanobrevibacter sp. | reverse complement strand
TAAAAAATAAAAAAAATATCTTATTTCATGCAATGTTTTATAACTTATTCAATTAAAGGATTTTTAGCTTTTAATAGTGAAAATGAGTTGATTTGTGAAAAATTATTCCCCGAAGATGAAATAATTAATAGATTAGCCGATATTGCACAAAAGCAAATTGTTGCTGAGGAACTTGAAATAATAAATGAAGTTTCAAAAAATTACGATGAAATAATTATCGAATCAAACAAACACCTATCTGATTACTCAATCGATAACCTCAAAATCGAAACACCAAATCAGGGCGGAGAATATTTAAGAAGCAATTATGATAAATTTGGTTTAAATCAGGAAGAGATTAGCGAGATTTATCAGAGATTGGCAATTTACAAGATAAAAAAAGAATCCGCAAGCGAAGATAAACACTTGATTCAAGCTATAAATTCCATAGATGAAATAGATGAGACAATCTCCAAGTTGATTGAAAGGATTCGGGAATGGTATGCATTATATTTCCCGGAAATGGATGTAATCAGAAACAATGAAACATACATCAAACTGATTTCCCAAAACAAAACAAAAGAAAAAATCATTGAAGCGAAACCCGAAGCTTTCCCAGAAAATGTTCTGGACATGGAAGATGACATCAATCCTCAAGACCTGGAAATAATGAACAACTATGCAAAATCCATTTATGAACTTCAAAAGTCAAGAAAAGCAATAGAAGAGTATATTGAGAATAAAATGGATGCAATTGCACCAAACCTGAAGTTGATTGTAGGGCCAACACTCGGAGCCAAATTGATTTCACATGCAGGAGGGCTTAAAAGACTGGCAACATACCCTTCAAGCACAGTGCAGATAATGGGTGCTGAAAAAGCATTGTTCAGACATTTGAAAAGTGGAGACCGCCCTCCAAAATATGGACTTATCTACCAGCATCCCCAAGTGAGAGGATCAAAATGGTGGAATCGTGGAAAGATTGCCAGAATTCTTGCAAGCAAGATTTCCCTTGCAGTCAGAAGAGACGTTTTTACAAAAACATATGATGAAAATGCTTTTGAAGATTTTATTCAAAAAATAGAAGAAATAGAAAAAAATAATCCATTCCCAACAAAAACAACTAAAAGAAGGAAAGAAGAAAGAGGCAAATCAAAAAATAAGAAGAGAAAATCTAAAAAAAGAAAGAAAAGGAGATAAAGCATGAATGTTTATTTTAAGGATGGGAATGTAGCAACTAAAAATCTTACACCGGGAATTTCAGTTTATGGAGAGGAACTGATAAAAGAAGACGATGAATACAGAATCTGGAATCCAAGACGTTCAAAATTGGCAGCGGCCTTTTTAAATGGATTAGAAAAATTAGAGCTTGAGGATACTTCAAAAGTTCTTTACTTAGGTGCATCAACCGGAACAACAGTTTCACACATTTCAGATATTGTAATTAATGGACGGATTTATGCAGTTGAATTTTCACCGACTACAGCCAAAAAATTAGTCCAACTTTCCCGTCAAAGACTTAATGTTGCTCCGATTTTAGGTGATGCAACCAAACCCAAAGAATATCTGAACATTGTCGAAAAAGTCGACTTAGTATACTGCGATGTAGCCCAACCAACACAAAGTGAATTGTTTATGAAAAATATGAATTTATTTTTAAAAGACGAAGGTATGGGTTTGATAACTATTAAAGCTAGAAGTATAGATGTTGTACAAAAGCCTAAAAAGATATTCAAGGAACAAGAGAAGAAATTGATAGAAAAAGGTTTTAAAATCATTGAAAAAGTTAAACTAGAACCTTACGAAAAAGACCATATTGCATTGTTAGTAGAAAAAAATTTTTAAAAAAAAATAAGAATTTTTGATTGAAATTTGGGCTAAAAAATACTTGTAAGTAATATAAAAAATTACTACAAAAAACACGAAAAAGTATTACTCCAATAGTTATTAAAATATCATAAGCTTTTACTTTCTCACTAATTTATTTTCTATAACACATGGTAGATATAGTTTGTGATAGGGAGTTCAAACAATTAATAATTAAATTAATGTCAAAAGTTATCACCAAATGTTTTTATAAACAGTATATTACGCATT
>NZ_JAZQIJ010000170.1:0-3251 GCF_045541095.1 Methanobrevibacter sp. | reverse complement strand
ATCTTTTGATTAAACAGTTAATTTTAAGTATTGAATGTTTGAAAAAAGATGCAACGGTTAAAAGTGATTATTTAATAAGTGCCATAACACTTAAATTAATATTACTTTCACATGTTACGGTTAAACAAACAACCTGTAGATTGAATGATTGCAAGTAACATTAGTAATTTATATATTAAAGTTATTTAAATAGTTACAGATAAAATGCAAGGTTTTTATAGCTTGCTATGCTTTTAAATAATTAATACATTTTTCATTCTATTTTTTTGGTTGACATTTGTTTATTAATGGATTATTGCAATAATCGGAGGGGGTAAATATGAAATTTAAAAAGATAATGTTAGTAACATTGATGTTATTGGCGATTATATCGATTGGAGCTGCAAGTGCATCGGAAGATATTGCTGATGATAATGTTACATCTATTGAACCGACTGATGATTTAACAGTCTCTCAAGTCGATGATGAAAATGTAATTCAAACAGTTGATGATGAAAAAAATGGTGCTGATGACTCAGAAGAAATCTTAAAAGATGAAAAATTTGAACCGTTTGTTTCACCTTCTTTTTATGATAATTCCAAAGGCGAAATATTTCAAGCTCGTATGGAAGCTCCTGGGGCTAATGGAACATTCAGAGTTTATTATTCAGGGTGGAATGACTTTGGACCTTTCAAATTCAATAATACCTTGTTGGCATCTGCTGATATAATTGATGGTATTGGAATTGTTAATTTAACTGTCCCAATAGGAGGTAATCCTATATATACAGTAGGTTATGATTTTATTGATTATTGGGTTGAATATGAAACCAATAAAGGAAATGGTGATACATTTTTTAGTATAGGGGTCGTAGAAAACAATAAAGATATTTCTGCAAAACTTGACAGGATGGAATTTACAGAAGGGGGAAATAATAATGTTACTCTTCAATTCGCTTCACCCGTATACGGATTTTTGAATTGTTATGTGGATGGATTTAGCCTCCCGGAATATCATTTTGATGATGTAAACTCTGCAAAGGTGCTATTTGAATATTTAACTGTTGGAACACATTTTATAAAAGTTTTATTCACGTATAGCGAAACTTTTGACAATGTTGGAACATTCTCAAAAACATTCATAGTTACTGTAAACCCGTGGGTTCCAGTCATTGTACAAACGGCCACTAAAATCACATCATCCAAGCTAACCACTGCCTATAATGTTGCAGGTAAAGTCACATTCACTCTTAAGGATGAGGATGGCCGAGTTTTATCTGATGAAAATGTCACAGTTATTTTCAACGGAAATACTTATAATAAAGTCACCAATGCCAAAGGTCAGGTAAGTTTTGATGTCTCTTCAAGGCTGGCTCCTAAAACATATTATGTATACATTAAATTTGAGGGGGATGAAAGTTTTAAAGCGTCTTCTGCCAGTGCAAAAGTAGTTGTTTTAAAGGCAACTCCAAAGATAACTGCTAAGGCAAAAACTTTCAAAAAATCAGTTAAAACCAAAAAATATACAATAACATTGAAAAATAATTTAAATAAGGTCATGAAAAACATTAAGGTTACTCTTAAGGTCAACAAGAAAACTTACACTGCCAATACCAACAGTAAAGGTGTTGCAACATTTAAAATTACCTCATTGACTAAAAAAGGTACTTTTAAATCCGTAATAACCTACAAAGGCAATAGCTACTATAATAAGGTAACCAAAAATGTCAATCTTAAAATTACGTAGATGATTAAATTCATCTGCTTTTATTTTATTTTATTTTAAAAATTTGTATGACAAAAAGCCGATTTAAATGTCAGGGCAGGTAATATGCGGGTTATGCATTTGCCGACTGATGGGTATTGAATTGATTACGATGAAATTTATGCAGATAAAAGTTCCTCTCTTTTTTTAATAAAGAATTATTTTTACCAAATTTTTTTAGCTTATTTTCAAAGGGCATTATATTTTGAATAGTATACTGGCAACAAGATTTTTAAATGATTTATGGCCTTTATAATATCTATTAAACTTTAATATTTCTTTCAGCACATGATAACTTGATATTGGTTATTAAATAGGTTAATTAATCATTATTCATTCTTATTTTCATAAAAACAGTTTTTTAAGTAATTATTTTTTAAGGCTGTTTTGGCTGTTTTTAGGCGAGTGCTTATATTTTGTATAGTATTGTTGGTACATTGTTCTTTGATAAGATTCATTAACAATTTTGTGTTTTTTCATAAAGTTGCAACTTGAAAATGTTTATTATTAATGAAATTGATATCTTATAATACAATTAATAGGGAGGAATTATTTTTGACTGAAAGTAATGAATTGGATTCTACTTGCGGAATTTCAGATGAAGAGCTTACTGAAAGGTTTAAGGAATCTATTAGGATAGATCAGGAAATATGTAAAGTTAAAGGACTTCCTATTGCGGGTTATGATGATGAATTGGATAGTCCATACATTGAGTATCCTGACGGAAGGAGAGTATATCCAAATGAAAAATAGGCTCCCTGAAGTTATTGTTTTTGCAGGTCCGAATGGTAGTGGAAAAACTACCATAACTCGTATGGCTAAAAAGGCTTTGGGCCAAAACTGGAACAATCATTTCTGCCTTCTTCAAAGATAAACATGTTTTCCTTCTGTCAATAATTTTAATGAGGGATTAATCAATTTTCACAATTTTCAACCCCACATTTCCACACAATTGGGGAAAGCTATCAACTAAGATATCATTAAGTTTTTGTGTTTGGGCATCATTTATTCCTTCTAAGTAGTTGTCAACCTCTAAACCTAAATTAATTTGTTTTTGAGATATTCTCTGCTGACAGTTGTTTCGATATAATCGATTTCATCAGGGGATAACTCCATGACTGCATCACCGGGTTCATCCACATCCACAATATTATAGTTGATTTCAAATAGTGCTTCAACTATCAAATCTGTTTTCTGATAATTCAATTCCTGAATATGAAGTTTTAAACATTCAAAAGGCACTTCAACACCAGTGAATTTGCTGACATGATCATATAACTCAAATGTAAGTAACTTAAGATATGTAATGAGTATTTTTACTAGTAAAAGTATTACGTGAAAAAAATAATAAAATAGAAGTAATAACTCCAATATAAATTATTTGTATTCAAATCACTAATCATTGCAACTATTAATCTTAACATCTATTAATTTGATGTCGGATATAGGTTTTAGATGCAATATTATTAATGTATTTAGATTATGTTAATTTTAGTGGGAGTTTGTC
>NZ_JAZQIJ010000169.1:0-5575 GCF_045541095.1 Methanobrevibacter sp. | reverse complement strand
ACCAACAGCATTTTCACTTGTGATTTCATTAACAACACTGCAAACCTGAACGGTGGAGGCGTAAACTACCGTGAAAGTCCTTCCAACATCACATTCAACTCTAACTTTATAAACAACACTTCCCCTACCGGCGGAGGAGTGAATTTCTTCAAAACCTTTGAAAATGTAGTATTCAACGGTGAATTCATAGGCAATTCCGCAAGATTTGGTGGTGCAATAGCTGCTTATGACGGAATTATCAGTGATGTTTCATTTAGGGACAATATTGCCGTAATGGGCGGTGCAATTTACTTTAACGGCACTGGTGAAGTTTCAAACTGTATTTTCACTAACAATGAGGCTGTTGCTGAATATGATGGTGGCGGTGCCATATCCATGATTTCAGGTAATGTGATCGGTAGCGTTTTCAAAGCCAACAAGGCAAGCGGTGTTGGCAGTATGGGAGGTGCTGTCTTAATTGAAAATTCCGGTAATGTGACCAACTGCAGGTTTGAAGATAACTCCGCAGAATTTGGTGGAGCTGTCTCATCTGATAGGACCGTTAATATCGCTGATTGTAATTTCACAGCCAACCGTGCATCAGTAGAGGGCGGTGCTTTCTATACTGGTTCCTGCAATATTGAAAATTCCAATTTCACCAACAACATTGCAAGTAATGGGAGATACAGTGGTGATGGTGGTGCTGTTTACATCAACGGCAATGCCACTGTGGTAAATTGTGATTTCATAGGCAATGAGGCCGGTGTAGGTTCTGCAATTTACTTCTGGAATCTCCACGAATCCAAACACGTCAGGTCCATTTCCCACTCCACATTCCTGAACAATAAGGCAAATATGGATTCTATAGCCCCATTTACTTTAACAGTCAATGGAACTAATATTGAAATTGCTTTCCATGGTAACAATAACCTTTTTAATGCAATATTGTCCAGACTGAAAGGGGATGTCAATGTCACAAACGTTACCTACTGGGGAGCAAGCGGTATTGAGAACACTGGTGATTCCACTATTGTGCCTGTCATGTTATATACACAAGCCGGCCAGAACGTTACTGTTAGGGGTGTTGTCGACGGTGTTGAAGTCAATATAACTAGAAGCACTGACGCTGAGGGTAAAATAGTCCTTGAAAATGTCAGAGAGTATAATATAACCGTAAGCCACGATGAGGATTCATACTACTTCTCTGGAAAAACATTTTTCACAAGCAGGCAGTTAAGCTTAAACATGACTGATATCACAACCAACGACTTTACAGTCAACATAACTGCAAAATCTGACATATTTGAAGAGTATATGTCTGGTGAAATGATTTTCAGGGTTGACGGTCAAGAACTCTACGCAAGTTATGCAGGTAATGGAACCTGGTGGGCAATGCACACATTTGATGATTTCGGCACTTACAAGGTCAGCGCATTATTCAACGGACCATACAATGTAATCGTCCGCAATGGAACTATAGTCGTAAATAAAATCAAAACAGAAATAACCGGATCTGCAATAACTGCCACATATAATGTGAACAAATATCTTGTAATCACATTAAAGGACGGTACCGGCAAGGCTTTAAGCGGCGTTAAGGTGAATGTTAACTTGAACGGTGCTAAAACCTACACTACCGACAGTAACGGTCAGATTAAGGTTTCCACTAAAGGGCTTGCTCCTAAAGCATACACTGCCAAGGTAGCATTCAACGGAGATGCCGTTTATGACAAGTCCGCTAAGGATATTAAAGTCACCGTTAAGAAGGCCACTCCTAAACTGACTGCCAAAAAGAAAACCTTTAAAAGGTCAGTTAAGGTCAAGAAGTACAGTATTGTTCTTAAAAACAATGTTGGAAAGGCAATCAAGAAGGCAAAGGTCACCATTAAAATCGGCAAGAAAACCTTCAAGGCCAAAACCAACAGCAAGGGTAAGGCAACCTTTAAAATCAAGAAATTGACCAAGAAAGGAAATTATAAGGCTAAAGTATCCTACAAGGGCAGCAAGTACTACAATAAAGTGACTAAAAAAGTGAAAATCCGAATCAAGTAGATGCATCATGCATCTACACTATTTTTTTTTATTTTAACTTGAGGGTGGGACACGAACTCACTAATTTTTAAATTTTTTTTACTTATTTTTCCTTTAATTTTATATACTATGAAGTACAATCTATTATTATAGATATAAATCTTTATGGTTGTTTTATTTATGGTTTTAAGAGATGATACTATTAATCAGACCATGTTGGTGCCTATGGACTTGAGGAAATTGATTCCAAAAGACCATCCGTGTTATTTTATTAAAAATGTGGCTGATTATATTGATTGTTCCAAAGCGAACCGTGAGTTTGCTGATACGCCTGGTGAATTTGCGTATCCTCGTGAATTATTGCTTAGACTAGTTTTGATGAGTGTTTTTGATGGAGGGTTATCCTCACGTGAGATTGAGCGAAGAACTCAAACTGATGTTGGTTATATGTACTTAGCAGGCATGCAGCATCCTAGTTATCGTACAATTTTGAGATTTAAGCGCGATTATTCTGATCTGATTGATGAAGCTTTCAAAATGACTATAAAAATTGCAACCGAAGAAGATTTAGTTAAAATCCATCATGTAAGTGTTGATGGGACTAAAATAAAAGTAAAAACATCAATTAACAAATTGACAAACGAACAGCAATTAAAAATAATGAAACAACATCTTGAAAAAAGCATTAAATTAGACGAAGAAGAAGACGAAGAATTAGGTGAAGAATCAGGAAACAGTGTTCCAGAAACATTAACTGATGAAGAAAAATTCAAAGAAGTCTTTGAAAAAGTCAATAAATCTTCTAAAGATGATAGGAACAAAGAAAAATTAAGAGCTTCCAGTAAAAAGCTCTTAAAGCAAGCTGAAGAAAATCCAGAAAAAATTCTCAAAAAGGTTGAAAAACTTGAAGAAAAACTCAATGACTCTGAAAAAGACGTTATTAGCATAAATGACCCTGATGCAAGGTTCATGAAGAATAAAAAAGGACGATGGGAATTTGATTACAATGCACAAATCGCAGTAGACGAACACAAAGGAATAATAATCGCATCACACGTTACCAATAATCCAAGCGATCATCACGAACTTATTCCAGCAATAGAACAAGTAAAATCAAATTTAAGTGAAATATACAATGAAATACCATCTAATTTCCAAGTAAGCGCTGATAATGGATATTCCACTGACATAAATGCAGAATATCTCGAACAAGAAGGATTAGATGGTTACATATCTTCACGAAAACTCGCAAGAAAAGAAAAGAAATATAATTTAGCCGAAAAACCATTTTCAAAGGATAATTTCAATTACGATAACGAAATAAGAACATATATTTGCCCATTAGGACAACCATTGTACCGTGTGAAAGAATACGAATACAAAGACAAACCAAGAATTGCTCATTGGACAAAAGAATGCAAATCATGTCCTGTACAAGAGTATTGCGCAAAAAGCCAACGATATAAAACGATTAGCGATTACGGAAATCCTTCCAAAATCAGAATGCAACGGAAAATGGAAACTCCTGAAGCGCAAGAAATCTACAAATTAAGATCAAAAATAGCTGAATTACCATTTGCAAACATGAAACAAAACATGCACTTGACAGAATTCACAACAACAGGATTAAAACAAGTAAATACTGAATTCAAACTATACGCAATTGGGCACAACCTAAAAAGAATCTATAATGAAATAAACATGAAAAATAACTAAAAATAAAAAACAACAAAATTTTTTCTAAAAATAGAAATTAGTTAAAAAATTTTGCGTCCCATCTTCAAATTTTCGATAGTGGTATAACTATTTCATGAGTCATATTGATACACAACAAAAACTATTTTAAACTAAAGTATATTCAATTATATTATTTTCCTTCTAGTCGTTTAATATCTAAAATCATTTGATCAAAGTCAGAAATGAAATTTTCATCTTGCACAACTCTAAATTTTTCGTATTTTTCAAGAACATGTTCTCTTGCTTCTTCTGCAGATATCTTACCTTTACCAACAAGAATAGGCAGTCTTCGAAGTTTAAGGTAGTCATCCAGCAGTTCCTTCCAATCTTTCATGCCCATGGGGATTTTGTCTTCAGCACGTGATTCGGCTAAATTCAAAAAACCTTCCACTTATCTATTTAACCTGGATAATTCATTTTGATTTAGATAATTTTTTGATATTACTACATCACTTTGGAGTATTTTTCCATTGGGTGCTTTTTTCTAAGTTGTCAATCCCATATGGGGATTTTCAATATCGCTTCGTGTTTCTATGAGTTCTGCTGCAGTATGGTTGCTTATTGCATATATCAGTTTGTTCTGTACTGTAGCAAAGAATTCTTTTGTGATATCAGCATCTTTGTCATAATCAAAGCTTGTTGCATAAATGTCTGTGATTTTTTGATTGAATCTTCTCTCGGAAGCCCTTATTTCTCTTATGGTTTCTAATAACTCATCGAAATAGTCTTCTGTAAATCTTCCTCCTTTTTTCAAAAGTTCTTTATCTACAACAAATCCTTTTACCATATATTCCTTTAAAATTTTATTGGCCCAACGACGAAACTGGGTTGCTTCTTTACTGTTGATTCTATATCCTATTGATATGATTGCATCAAGATTATACCATTTTTGAGGTCTTCCGCCTTTTTTAGAGTTTATCAACTCAGAGTTGATAAACTCATTTTGGTTTTCAAACAACTTTTTAGAGGATATGGATACTTCATTTTCTTCTAACTCATCATCTTCAATTATTTTAATGAAATGCTTTGATATATTTTGAGAACTGGTTCCAAAAATCTCTGCTACAACTTTTTGACTTGCCCATAGTGTTTCATTTCCTATTAAAAATTCAGCTTCTATATCGTCCTGTTCGCTTTTGTATAATAACTTTTCAATAAGTTTAAATTCTGGCATATGATTCCTCCTTGCTTTAATTTAAAAATTGTGTAATTGCTTTTATATATGTTATTGGTTATTATATTCAATTTTTGTAAGAGCATTTGACAAGTAATATTTGTTCATTATTTATCTTAATAATGCAAGAATACCATGACCTCTTTTAGGTCGTGGATGAATTGCAAGTTGGGTGTACTATCTTTTTTTAATTAATTTTATTGTGTTTATTTTTATTTAATATATTTTTGAGACTATTTTAGGTCTATGTATTTTTTGTTCAGTGTACTCTCTTTTTTTTGTGTGGGATTTGTAATATTTGCTTTGAGTTGTGAAAATTGTCTTGGGTTTGAAAAATTGTTCTCAGTTAGTTATTCGATTACTTCTCAAACGCTCTCCCTCTTTTTTTATATAGAAGTAATTACCAAATGCTATATTATGCAATTAATGTAATTTTAATTGTAGTTTTAAAAAATAACACTATTTTGTATGTCTTAAAAAAAATGTAAAATTTGGGGGGATGGATTTATTTGGGTGAATATATTCGAGGATTGGTTGTTAAACTTCATTTAACTCCTGAGCAAGAAGTGGAATTTAAAAAGAACTATGGTTGTGCTCGTAAAACCTATAATGAACTTTTAAATGGCACTGTCTAAAATTGTCATGATGTAGCTT
>NZ_JAZQIJ010000168.1:0-1597 GCF_045541095.1 Methanobrevibacter sp. | reverse complement strand
CTTGTCGGATGTCACAATCAGGCAGTCTGTGTTTTTTGAAATTTTTTGAAGGATATCTCTACTTTCAATGTCAACTGTTCCTCCAAACTTTTTAGATGCCCCCGGAGCATGCCATAACTGCACAACACGGGCTTCAGGCTTGAAATTCATGAATGCCAATGGGAAAAAGTTATCATTTAAAAAAACGTACTTGGATGAGGCGAGTTTCTTAAAGCTTCCAAAGGATAACTTGTCCTTGTAAAAAAAGTGGAATTTAAAATCTCCTCTTTTTTCAAATTCCTTTTTAATATAATCCAGATTACCTTTGAAAGATTCCCCTGAATCGACAATGAATGTTATTTTATTCTGATTAATTGGAAAGATTTTAAACAGATTAAATATCCTTCCATATAACTTATGCTTGAGATACTTCATAAAAATCAAATTGAATAAAAAAGATTAATTTAATGGAAAAATGCAAAAATTCCCGGAAGGGACTCTGCCATAGCTTGAATACCTAAAATGAATATTGCCAGACCGCCAATGAAGTTAATGTATCTTGCATATTTCATCGCCATTTTTGTTCCGAATGTTCCAACTAAAAGCCAGAATAAAACAGCAGTTAAACTTAAACAAGCCAAAACCAGAGGATTTACACCTGCGTCAACCCCTTGAGCCGCCAAAATCAGGTTTTCGATGTTTCCAAAAACCAATAGTACTGAAAAATGCTTTAATTCAGGATCCATTTATTCACCCCTTACAGATTGAATCATCGCCTGCAAACCTAAGACGAATATTGCAAGTCCACCTATAAAATTGATGAAATCAACATAATCAATAAGAAGTTGAGTTCCGAATGTTCCAATAATCAGCCACATGGATACGCAAATGATACTTGCAATACCTAATTTAATCGGATTGACTCCAGCAACTACCCCCTGAGAGGATAACACCAAATTTTCAATATTACCAAATATAATTAATCCTACAAAAGGCAAATACTGTTCCAACATTAAATCACCATTTCCCCTAATAAATCGGAATAGATTTTTCCGAAAAAAAACAACCCTATGATAATGAATATTAACGAATAATAATATATAAAACTATCTAAAATTTTTGGATTTTATAATGAAAAATAATTAATATGACCTATTGAAACAGTGATAAATTCTAAACATAATAAGAAAAAATAAGAAAAAAATTGAATATTATTAAATTGAGACGTGTATTTCAAGTGTAAAAAACACTATCTGTTTGCATACATTTTCTCATAATATTCCTGATATTGTCCACTTTTCACCTGATTTGTCCAGTCAGTGTTATCCAAATACCATTGAATTGTCTCCTTTATTCCAACTTCAAATGTATAATCAGGACTCCAACCCAATTCATCCTGAATTTTTGAAGAATCAATGGCATAACGCCTGTCATGACCCAAACGGTCAGTGACAAATTCAATCAAGGATTCATCCTTGCCCAAGGTTTCAAGAATCAGTTTAACAATGTAAATGTTTTCCTTTTCATTGTTTCCACCGATATTGTAGACCTCACCAAGCCTTCCCTCATGCAACACCAAATCGATGGCACTGCAGTGGTCATGGACATGCAGCCAGTC
>NZ_JAZQIJ010000167.1:0-4446 GCF_045541095.1 Methanobrevibacter sp. | reverse complement strand
GGTCATGGTATTCTTGCAATATTTTTGATAAATTAAGTTGTTTTCAACTTTATAACTATTAGCCTATGCTGATATATAATAGTTTTGATGATTGATGTAGGCAGGACTCATCTAAAGTATTCGACAGTTTATGACTCTTAGATAATCTATTTAAAATCATAATAATGATTTCGATGATTTCTAAGGATATTTCTATAGAAACTTCTGTTTAAAATTTTAAATTTTTCATAAAATACATTAATTAAAAAACAGATATATTTAATCAGAAAAATTTTGGAGAAGAAAGATGATATATTCAACTGAGATAGAAAATATGTGTCTTGTTCGAAAAGGTGCAAACCACGACCCTGCTCCAATCCCTGAGGAAGGAAAATGGGTTAAGGCAAAGCAAATAACAGATATTTCCGGTTTTACACACGGAATAGGCTGGTGCGCACCGCAACAAGGATGCTGCAAATTAACTTTAAACGTAAAAGAGGGTATTATAGAAGAGGCTTTGGTTGAAACATTAGGATGTTCCGGAATGACTCACTCAGCCGCTATGGCCGGAGAAATCCTTGTTGGAAAAACAATCCTCGAAGCTCTAAACACTGACCTCGTATGTGACGCTATAAACACTGCAATGCGTGAGCTGTTCCTACAAATCGTTTACGGAAGAACACAATCCGCATTTTCAGAAGGAGGTCTTCAAATCGGTGCAGGTCTTGAAGATTTAGGTAAAGGTCACAGAAGCCAGGTCGGTACAATCTATTCAACTAAGGAAAAAGGCCCAAGATATCTTGAGCTTACAGAAGGATACATTACAGAAATCGGACTTGACGATGACGATGAAATCATAGGTTACAAATACATTAACTTAGGCGTAATGCTTGATCAAATCAAAAATGGCGTTGACCCAAAAGAAGCTATTGAAAACGCTTCAGGCCAATACGGAAGATTTGATGACGCAGTCAAAAAAATAGATCCAAGGAGTGAATAAAATGAGTTTGTTTGAAAGTTACGAAAGAAGAATCGACCAGATCACTCCTGTACTTGAAAAATACGGCATCAAAGACCTTGAAGAGGCAAAGCAAATCTGTCTTGACAAAGGATTTGACCCATATGAAATTGTAAAAGGCGTTCAGCCGATTTGTTTTGAAAACGCATGTTGGGCATACACTCTCGGAGCTGCAATTGCCATAAAAACAGATTGCAAAAAGGCATCTGATGCTGCAAAAGCAATCGGTGAAGGACTTCAGGCATTCTGCATTCCTGGAAGTGTAGCCGATGACAGAAAAGTAGGTTTAGGTCATGGAAATCTTGCATCAATGCTTTTAAGTGATGAAAGTAAATGTTTCGCATTTCTTGCAGGTCACGAAAGTTTTGCAGCCGCTGAAGGAGCTATTGGAATTGCAAACTCAGCAAATGAAGTTCGCCAAAAACCTTTAAGAGTAATATTGAACGGTCTTGGAAAAGATGCAGCTTTAATCATCTCCAGAATCAATGGTTTTACTCATGTTGAAACAGAATTTGACTATTTCACAGGTGAAGTCAAAATCGTTAAGGAAAAGGCATATTCCGATGGTGAAAGGGCAAAGGTCAGATGTTACGGTGCAGATGACGTTCGTGAAGGTGTTGCAATCATGCATCTTGAAGGAGTTGACGTATCAATTACAGGTAACTCAACAAACCCTACACGTTTCCAGCATCCTGTAGCCGGAACATACAAAAAGGAATGTCTTGAACAGGGCAAAAAATACTTCTCAGTTGCATCAGGCGGAGGAACAGGAAGAACCCTGCACCCTGACAACATGGCAGCAGGTCCTGCTTCCTATGGTATGACCGATACCCTTGGAAGAATGCACTCCGACGCACAGTTTGCAGGATCATCATCAGTGCCTGCACACGTGGAAATGATGGGGCTTATTGGAATGGGAAACAACCCGATGGTCGGTGCATCCGTTGCTGTAGCAGTAGCGGTTGAAAAAGCGATGAAAAGATAGTGAAATTTCAATATTTCACTTTTAATCTTTTTTTTTAGGAGTTATCGATATGGCCACTATGTGGGGATTAACCGTAAGGGGAATCTGTGAAAATAACGGCAAAGTTCTGCTGCTGAAGATTCGCTCCAAATCATCTCACGATGCCGGAAAATGGGAAATTCCAGGTGGAAAAGTTAAAAAATGCGAATATTTTGATGATGCGCTTAAAAGGGAATATCTCGAAGAAACCGGATTGGACATTGACATCGAATCATTGTATAATGTGGTTAGAAACGACTACACAGCATGCAAGACATCTGAAGAGGTTAAATCAATCCAGCTGATTATGAAAGTCACATGCGATATTGATGAAATTAAAATCAGTGAGGAACATGACGGATACGGATGGTTTGGATGGGATGAAGTTGAAAAAATGATTGCAGAAGGGCTTTTGACCCCTGCTGCACAAAAAGCTTTCAATCTGAAATAGGAATGTAGAAGATGTTGTATCTTCCCATTTCAGTAATCAGTTTAGCTACTTCTATATTTTCCAGTTCTAAAATTTCATATAATTTTTCTTTTGAGAGTGTATAGTGATTGTCCATTTCCTCAATTCTCAAATATCTTGAGTCAACTTCCACAAAACACCTGTGGCCGTGTTCCAAAAGAATTGTTTCTATCAGTTTTGCCTTTTTATAATCTTCAATATTTTTTTTCAATATGTCCTGGAGAGTTGTCATATTGCCTCCCTATTTTTAAGGTTGAATAATAAATACGCACTTTCCATCTCCCATCGAATAGCATTTTGTCTCTTCTATTTTCAAATCAAAATTAAAAAATTTGTTGAATAATGCTTCAAAAATTCCTTTTTCTATAAAGCAGTTCGCCTCTCCTGACCGGGGAACGTATACTGATTCAAAGCATCCGATACATGTTATTTCGATGTGGTTTTTTGTGTTGAAATGCAGTCTTCCCAGATTGTTTTCAAGCCAGTATGACCTTATGTTTTGCAGGAACAAGTCAAGATTTTCATCTGCCAGCTGATTAAACAGGTATTCTCCGATGTAGTTTCCTATATTTTTTAGGATCGGAGAAATATCGATTCCCAATTCAAGCAAATAAGATTTGAGGGTATTTGTTAACAGGGTTGCAAATTCGATGTCACCTTTTTTTACATATTCTTCGATTAATGTCCGGGTTTGATTTTTATGTGCCTCTTTTATTTTTTCCGAATCAATGGACCCGAGGAATTCAGATTCTAAGAAGAAAATTTTTTTCCTATTGTCTATTGGATCAACCCTGTAGTTAACAATACCCTCTTCTCTCAAATCCCGCAGATGCATAGATATGCTGGCCTTGGATTTGGACATGTTTCCAACTATCTCTTCGAAATTCATCTCACCGTGCCTGAGCAAATCAAGAATTTCATATTTAATTGGACTTTTTATGATGTCTATACCTACCATCTGCTGGTCTGTTTTGTTGTTGTTCAATATGATTTGTATTGGGTTTGAGGTTATCATAGTGTGCCTCCTAATATCATTTAAAACGAAATGTTTCAAGGTTAAAATAATATAATAACTTATTTAGTATATAAACCTTTTTAGAATTAATTGATTTTAGTTTAGACAAAATTTAACCGTTAAAGTTAATATTTATTATTTAAAGGAGTATGTCCGATTTGGTACTGATGCCTAGTTTTTGTTGATGATTACAAATCGTTTGATTCACCGGTATCACATTGCAAAGCTTGCGGGGGTAAAAATATTAATCTGCTTTCATCATCAAATGCAAATCACTTAACTGAAGTGTTAACTACTCAAGCATCGCAAATAATTGCAAAAGTGAAAATCCTCTAAACCAAACATTAGAGTTATTGCTGGGAGAATATGGAATTGTTAATGAAAGCAAAAGATTTAATTCATTTAAATACTCCTAAAGCATATGTATATTTAACAGATTAAAAGATGTGATGAAAATGAAAACAAATAAAATTAACCAAAAAACAGGACTTTTTATGATCAATTAAAAATGTTTTCATTGTAATTTATTCATAATAATTGCAGTGAAGGCATGACAAAACAGGTGATTATTATGAGTAAGGTTAATTCTGATTTTATAAAGGGAAATTTAACTCCTGAAAACAAAAGGATTGCAGCAAGCAGAAACATCAACATTAAAATCTGTTTGAAATGTCATTGCCACAACTCCATTAATGCAACAAAATGCAGAAAATGCGGTTACAAAGGCTTAAGACTAAAATCCAAACAGCTTGAAAAAAGAGGATAATAATTATTCTCTTTTTCATTTATTATTTATTGCAGTTTTAGAATTGATTTTTATATCTCAAATAACTAATCAATACTATCATTTGTGAGAAAACATACAATGAAGCTGATATTGAAGGGGAAATATATAAGGAAATAGTTATTGGCGATGACGTGGCCTATGATAAACACATTGAAATGCTGAATGCATAATTATC
>NZ_JAZQIJ010000166.1:0-2965 GCF_045541095.1 Methanobrevibacter sp. | reverse complement strand
GAGTTCACCTATCAAGGGTTACGGTAGGGCATTGATGAGTGTTACAGGACATTTGTTCGGTGCGCATGAATTCGATGAATTGAATGAAATGTATAAATACGCGCTTAAAGTGTCTTTTATAACTACGGTTGTTGTGATGACAGCATTCATAATTCTGCGTGAGTATGCATTCAGCTTCTTTTCCATTACCGGAATGCAAACCGAAATATTCTGGATAGCAATTCTGGGAACAGTTATACTGCTTTCAATTCCATTTTCCATTATCTCTTCAAAAATGCTTGACGGTTTTGGAAAAAGTATGTATTCACTGTTATTTACAATTCTAAAAATTGTAATAGAAACCGCTTTAATATATGTATTGAATATCATGCTGGCCAACGGCAGCTGTGTCCTGATTGGAATAACAGTTACTGAGATAATATTCGCAATTGTATATTATCTGTTCTTAAGATATCTCTTCAAGAATTTCGACAGAAAATACGAAAATAAGGAGGTCGTCAGGACTTTCAAATCCGAAAATGAAATTGAATCTTTTAAAGAAAGTGAAAATGATGGAATACTGAAAAACAAGGCCCTTAAAAAAATACTGTCATATGTAGCGTTAGCGGTTATGACAATTGGCGTAATAGCTATTGTACTTTCACCTATTTCGATTAATGATTATCCGATATTTTTAAGCGGAGTAGGCTGTTTGATTTTCTGTACAATCAGTATATACCTGATAACAAAATTAAATCGGCCTGTAGTTTCCTTATTAGGATTTATGATCACTACTGCCGTACTCTTCGTATTTATGCATTATTACGGCAATGAATCCATTCTTTGGTTTATCATTGCTGAGATTTTAATAGTGTTAATCATAATTCTAATGAATCGGATGTGGGAAGACAAATAAAGCATCAACTGCCTCAACTCCAGCTGGTGGAAGTTGAGGTCTTTTAAGTTAATTAACACTTTTTTTATTTTTTAAGACGTCTGGACACTTATATGTAAAAATACGGCGAGAAAGGAGTAAATATAGGAAATTTTTACAAAAGGTAACTGTATAAAAATAAAATTTTAAGAAATAATAAGTTGTTTTTAGTAAAATCAGTTAAGTCAATGTCTACAGCATGCAAAGCATGCTCAAACAAGTAGACATTGATAAATCCAATCATCAAATTTTAGAATTTAAGTATCCAAAATTTGGATTTTAAACTTCAATTGCTATTATGGAACGGATTATATTTAAGTCTTGTCTTTTTTTAATTTCTTTTCCAATATTGTGTAGAAATTATTATATACCTAGCTAATATAATATAAATTATATTAAGGATGTGATAATGTGGATAACAAAAACATAATCATTATATTGGTAGTAATAATTGTTGTTCTCGCAGCAGCAATAGGATTTGCTATGTTCAATCCAATGCATGCAAAAGAACCTACTAAATTAAAAATTACAAGCGATAAAGAACAATATGAGGGTGGGGAATTATCTCTGCAGCTGACAGATTTAAACAAAACTCCACTATCAAAAGAAATAGTTAACATTACAATAACTAACAGCAAAGGCAAAGTTGTTGTTGATGATGTTGTAAAGACAAATTCCAAAGGTAAGGCAAAAATGGATTTAGATTTAAAGAAAGGTAAGTATAATGTTACTGTAAGCTATGGCGGGAATGAAAACTACACCACAAACAATACTACTCAAATATTAACCATTAAAGAAGAAGTTGTTGAAGCTACTCCTTCATCCAGTCAAACAACTGCGGACTATTCAAATTCTGGCGGATCACAGCATGTGGATTACAATAGCCGCAATAGTGAGTATTTCAAATCTGATGCTGATGGCAGTTACCATAAAATGGAAGAAGGCGGGCACTATGTTTACGCACAGGATGCTGTAACTGGAGAATGGAGTTACTGGGCAGATAAAAGTTATTAATTTGAGGATGCTTATTGCACCTCTTTAAACTATTTTTCTTTTAGTATTGATGCATTTCAAATCAGGTTTTAAAATTTTAAAAAAATAGTGGGGGAACAAATAATTCATTTAAGAATAATTGCTCCTATATTCTTTTTTTAGTTATCAACCACATTTCCTGCATCATCATAGCCTGGTTCATCCATATCGATGTATCCGTTGCCTCCAACGTGATAATCCACATCACCATATTTGTTTTCCATATACTTGTCAACTTCACTTTGACTGTACATAGGAGTTCCGTCAGATTTGTATGCATAGGCTGAAGGCTGTGATGAACTGGTATCGGTTGTACTTGTGTCACTTTGTGTTGTGGCAGTACTTGTTTTTCCCCAAATGATGCTGTCAATAATGTGGCTTACGATACCTTTGTTTTTGCTTATGACTATTATGTTGTCATGGGTTTCGTTGTTTCCAATAAATACGGCATTGCAATCCCCATCCAGGCTGCATCCTTCGACTCTAGGATTATTCAGAGTAATGTTTCCGCTGGATTGAGTTCCAAATATCGGATTTTTTATTGTGGCAAATGCCATAATCGCAGCAAGACCCTTGTCAGCGCTGTTGAACATTACAATTATGGTATTGTCATTTTCCATAACAACCACGCCTGTTTCTGAGTTGTTGGATTTGACTGACATGTCATTAGGTATTTGAATGGCTGTTCCACTTTCAGGAATGTTCATGGAAACATACTCGGTATGGTCAATGAAGAACATATATCCGATTCCACAGCATAGAATGGCAATTACTGCGACCAATATGCCAATAATCAAATAATTCTTATTCATTTATATTTATCTCCATTATTTTTAAAAACAAATCATGATTATATTACTATAATCACATATTATACTATTTATTGAAACTTCTATAAAAATAATTCAAAAATGTGTTGGTGGACAATAGATTTGACAAAGAAATATTAAATTAGAATTTGTATGACAATATCAATGTAATTGATGAAAAAGGACCATTTAAAGTAATTGAATATGAAAG
>NZ_JAZQIJ010000165.1:0-6103 GCF_045541095.1 Methanobrevibacter sp. | reverse complement strand
CTACGACTTATAATCTTAAATTACAATTTAATCATCATGATAGATAATTATAATTTTAATTAGAATGATATATAAATATTTTCATAACGAGTCAAGTTCTTTAAAAAATTTTTGTAATTCTTCTAACTGAGACACCTTTTTGAAAGAAATATTTGACAATCCCCATTTCATGCACATCAAATAATTGATTAAATCGACATATACCCAGAACTAATCTTAAAATTCAATAAGGATACATTTAATTTAAACTTTCGTTATGAATAATCATTCACCATAGTAACTATTTCAATAGATACTATATAAAGATATGACTTGAAAACTGAAAAACAAAAGTCATATCGACAATATAAATCTGACTTGTTCTATATTAAATTCAAAAATAAAGCAATTTTAACAAAAAATTCGAATATAATCTCATTTACTATCAATCAAAAGCAAGATTTTTTTCAAGGCAGGAAGTCCATACATATCAACAACAATCGGCGACCCGAATTGAAAAAATTTAAGATTTGAATATTAATCATATCCAAATCTAGCCACATATTTCATTAATAATACCTAAAGCATTTAGAGATCTTGGAAAACCTATATACGGCAATATTGTTGTTACGACTGAAACCAATTTTTCCTTATCGTTTCCAACATTTAGATTAGCCTGAGTATGACCCCTCAACTGATTTTCACACCCTCCTAAAGTAGTAATGAACACAAAAGTAATCAGCTCCCTTTCAGAGTCATTTAAACCATCACGAGTATAAAAATCACCAAAACAATACCCTTCTAAAAACCTGTTGAAATGCTGCTGGCCTTCAGGAGCATTGTCATTCATCATCTGAATCATTTCATTGCCGAAGTATTTATCCTGAAGTTCACGGCCTTTTTCATGTCTGTTTTGTGAAGTTGTATTGGACCGGTCATCCAACGGCATTTCGATTCCTTTTTTGTCGAATACCTTAATTACAACACCGAAAAAGTTATGTGCACGGCCAAAACCAACGTAAGGAACAGATTGGTATAATAACTCTTTAACTTCTACAGGAGTTATGTCAACATTAACTGCAGAAAACAAAATCTTTTTAAAAGCTTTTGGAGACTGGCATGCAATTAAAGAAGCTAAAATCGCTAAAACTGATTCTTTTTTAGATAAACTTGAATGTTCAGATACCTCTTTGAATGCAAAGTTTTTAAAGATTCCATGAAATTCAGGGTCATTCTTTTGAATACGGTCAAAATTGTCGAATAAGTATTCCATTTCATCACCAGATTAGAATTTGTAAAAAAAGTATATTAATAGTTATTGATTCATGGAAAAACGATTAAAAAAAGATAAAAAAAATAAAAAGTTAAGAGTTATTTTAAATAACTCTAGTCACCCTTATTCCAGTTTACAATACCGTAAACAATACATAGAAGTGTTGATAGGATAATTCCAAGATACACACTCCAAATCCATGGATCCTCAATACCTAAAATACCCATTATGCATCACTTCCTTTTGTATCAATGTTTGAAAATGCCTTATCGACAACCTCATCAGCAGGAGGTTTGGTAAGTAAACTTACTACAATTGTGAAAATGGCTGAAACAGGAACAGCAATTAACATTACATCCATAAACGGCCATGGTGCTGAAGGTAAAATTGTTTCCACACCAAGGATGAATTTACAGATTCCAAGTCCAACAGCTGTCTTTTTGAATACAAATATAAGCCAGAATAAACTGACAAATGTTCCGGAAACTATTCCCGCAATGGCACCTAACCTTGTAATTCCTTTCCAGTAAAGTGCACCCAAAAATACAGGCAGGAATGCCGCTGCACAGATTTCAAAGAACAGACTTGTTCCAAGTGCAACAACACTTCCCGGAAGTGAATATGCCATTACCAATGCCAATATGATAGCTATCAAAATACCTACTCTTGAAATAGATACCTGGTCCAGTTTTTGTTTTGATTTATCCCTTATTACAGAATATATATCCACACCGAATGCAGTTCCTTGTGTGTGCAATTGTGAAGAAATTGTTGACATTGCAGCCGCAATTAATGACAATAAGAAGACATATACAAACCATTCAGGAAGCGCCATTGTAATGAATGTAGGTATAATCTTGTCAATGTTTCCTCCAACAACGTCCACTGCAATCTTTCCAAGCTTATCAAAGAAATACACATTGGATAATGAACCTACAATGTATGCTGTTGTTGGCATGATTGCAATAAATATTCCTCCAATCAAAACTGACCTGTTCAATTCCTTATCAGATTTTACTGTCATGAACCTTACAATCAATGAAGGCTGTGCGAGTACCCCAATACCCACACCGATTAAAGTGGATGATACTAAAGACCACCAGAAAGGTGTTCCAAATTCCGGGAACGACGTCCAACCAGTTCCACCCGTTGCCATAGCATCGGCAGGATATAAATTACTCATTTGAGTCAAAGCAGTGTTTGCTGTGTCAACTCCGCCAAGTAACCAATATATGAATACAAGCAGGAACACCATTGCAAGAACCATAATTGTTCCCTGAAGTGCATCAGTATACATTACTCCACGAATTCCACCGAACAGCACATAAAATGTAATAATTATTGACAAAATTAAAAGTGCAATACTGAAATTAATCAGCAGAGAAGATTCCAAAAATCTTGCTGCTCCAATCAATACCACTGCGGCATAAATCGGCATTGCACAAAAAATAATTAATCCTGAAGCGTATTGGATAAATTTAGAATCAAAACGTTTGCCTAAAAACTCAGGAAATGTAAGTGATCCTAAAGCATGCCCCATACGGCGAGTTCTCTTTCCTAAAAATACAAAAGCTATGAATACGCCAATAATAATGTTTAAAAATGCTAACCATAGCACACTCATACCATACTGACCTGCAACTCCCCCAAAACCAACAATAGCTGCTGTCGAAATAAAAGTAGCCCCATAACTCATCGCCATGATGAATGGATGAGTATCTTTACCAGCAATCATAAAGTCTTCAGAGGAATTAGTCTTTTTGTATGCATAATAACCTACGAAAACTAAAGCAAAAATGTAGATTATAAATACAATTGCTAAAATCATTACGTCCATAAATAATTACCTCTAAATAAATATTAAACAAATTAATATTACATAATTTATTTTAATAAGGAAATTATTTAAACATTACTATCAATTTTACATCGATGTTCATTTTTGTACATTTACATTATGACATATCCTGTATCATTGACAATCCCATAAGTAATGCCTTTTTCGTCATAATCAAAAAGCATTTCAAGAGCCTCATCGATGGAAATATCCACTTCATCAGTGAAATTTATCTGAACATTTAGCTTTTCACTCATCAAATTAAAAATCAAGGATTTGAGAACTTCCCCGACCTCTTCATCATCAAGGTCAGATTTGATGCGCTCGATTACCCTTAAACAATCTCTGAATTCCCCAGAGTAAATTTTAAAAAGAAATACTGAAATTATAGTAGCGTCATCCTCATCCACCAAACTCCAAAGCTCATTTGCACAATCATCAACCACCTGAATATCATCAAGAGCTATCGCTATCGATGCCTTAAGTTTTAATGCATCCTTAAATTGAGAATCAATTTCCAATGCAAAATTACAAAATTTTAAAGCTTTTCTGTAATCTTCAAGAGCAATATAGAATCTGCAGACATCGATAACCACCTGCTTATTGGAATAATCAAGAATTTTTTCGAATTTTTTCAATGCTTTGAAGCTTTCCTGCCTTTCATCAAGAGCAACATGGCACCTGATTTTTTCATACAGCAGGAATTCATCCCGAGGATCTTCTTCAAGCAGAGAATCAATTAAAAACAATGCCTTGTCATACCTTTCAAGCTCCATAAGACAAGTAATCTTAAATATCACAACGTAGGCATAATTCTCGTCACTGTCACTTACACTGTCAAAGTAATTCAGAGCCTTTTCATAATTTTCATGATTAAATTCAATTCTTCCTTTGTCAATTTTAGAATCCATAATTGTCACCAAGTAAAATTATAAAAAACTGATTATAAATACTTTATTGAAAATTTAAAGTAAATATTGACTTTAAAATATAAAATTACGACTTTAAAACAATGTTTACTTCGGATTGTCAAAATTACCGGTAAAAAATTAAACAGTACACCAAACTTTAATATTAAAGAAATGACATAATTAAAGTATTAAAAAAAATCTTTGAAATAGGGATATCATGTATTGGAATGAAAAAGCAGAATGTATGAGCAAAGAAGAAAAAGAAGAAATACAACTAAAGAGACTACAGGAAACCGTAAAACTAGCATATGAGAATGTAGAGTTTTACAGAAAAAGATTCGACGAAATAGGTTTAAAACCTGAAGACATCAAAACATTAAAAGACATTGAAAAAATTCCATTTACAACAAAAAGTGATTTAAGACAAGCTTACCCATTAGGATTGCTTGCTGTTCCTCGTGAAGAAATCGTAGAAATCCATGCATCTTCCGGAACAACCGGAAAACCAACAGTTACCGGATATACACAAAATGACTTGGACATATGGGGAGAATGTATAGCACGTGGACTTAAGATGGCCGGTGCTGAGAAAGACTACATCATCCAAAATGCATACGGATACGGATTGTTCACCGGAGGATTCGGAATTCACCATGGAGGAAACAAGATGGGAGCAATCACAATCCCAATTTCAGCCGGAAATACACAAAGACAGCTTGATACAATGGTTGATTTCCAAAGTGATATATTAACTTGTACCCCATCTTATGCAATGTACCTAGGCGAATCCAGGGAAAAAGCAGGAATTTCATTAGATGACATTAACCTAAAAGCAGGAATTCATGGAGCTGAAATGTGGACCAATGAAATGAGAAAAAGGATTGAAACCTCATTAGGAATCAAAACACACAATATTTACGGTCTTACAGAAGTAATGGGCCCGGGTGTTGCACAGGAATGTGAGTATCAAAACGGAATGCACATTCAAGATGACCATTTCTACCCAGAAATAATAAATCCGAAAACTGGAGAAAACTTGGATTACGGAGAAAAAGGAGAACTCGTATTAACTTCATTAACTAAAACTGGAATGCCTATCTTAAGATTTAGAACTAAAGATTTAACCTCCCTTATCGGTGAAAAATGCGAATGTGGAAGAACAACAGTAAGAATGACAAGAATCACCGGTAGAAGTGACGACATGTTAAAAATCAAAGGAGTTATGGTTTTCCCATCCCAAATCGAAAAAGCATTGCTTAAAATCGAAGGTATCAGTCCTAATTACATGATTCATGTAACCAGACCAGACATCTTAGATGTGGTAGAGGTTAAAGTGGAAGCATCTAAAGAACTGTTCTCAGACGAAATGAAAGAAATGGAAAAAGTTGAAAAACAGATCAAAGCATCAATCAGATCTGAAACAGGTATTAGAGCAGAAGTAACAATTGTAGAACCAGAAACACTTCCAAGAAGTGAAGGAAAAGCTGTTCGTGTAATCGATGAAAGGAATTTTGAATAGGTGGTAAAATGGCAGTAAAACAAATTTCAGTTTTTGTAGAAAATAAAGAAGGTAGAATTAAAAAAGCTATAAATACATTAGGGCTTGCAGGCATTAATATCCGTGCTCTTTCAATAGCTGATACAACAAAATATGGAATATTAAGATTAATAGTTTCAGATAATGAAAAAGCAATTGAAGCACTTGAAAATGATGGTTTTATCGTAAAAGAAAACGAAGTAATTGTTTTGGAAGTGCCTGATGAACCTAACGGATTAAATTCAACTTTAGCTATTTTCGATGAAAAAGGAATAAATCTTGAATACTTATACGCATTTGTCGGTGCAAAATCCAATGAAGCAGTCGTAGTAATGAGATTGGAAAATATGGAAAAAGCTATTGATGCATTAGAAAGCAAAAATATCAAAATATTAGATTCCGAAGATATTAAAAACATTTAGAAAAGATTAACTTCTTTTCTACAACTTATTTTTTTCAGTTATTTTAAAAAAACAGAATATACGTTTAAGCAATGATTTAAAAGCATAGCTAATAATTAAGTAAAATAAAAAAAATAGTAAGAAAAATAGCTAGAATTCTTTTAA
>NZ_JAZQIJ010000164.1:0-2085 GCF_045541095.1 Methanobrevibacter sp. | reverse complement strand
TACAAATGGATGATCAGGCAAGAATTATCCGTGAACTTAAAAATACAAGAGTTATCGCACCTTATGAAAATCACTGGTTATTATTTACTTCAATGATTGAAGCTGCTCTTTTGGAATTTACAGGAGAATGTGATAAAGAGCGTTTAAGCTATGGCGTTCGCAGGTTCAGAGATGAATTTTACATGGGCGACGGAATCTACTCCGACGGAGAAGATTACACCTCAGGCTATTTCAACAGCATTGTAATTCATCCTATGCTGAACGATATTCTAAAAGTGATGAGAAAATATGGAATCAGCGAAGGCGAATTTCTGGACGTTCAGCTGATGAGGTCTTCAAGATTGGCATCTCAACTGGAAAGAACCATTTCACCGGATGCGACATATCCTCTTTTGGGAACTTGTCTTGCTTACCGTTGCGGAATTTTCCATTCCCTATCACAGGCAGCATTATTAAAAATCTTACCTAGAAACATTCAGCCTTCTCAGGTCAGATCCGCTCTAACAGCTGTTTTGAAAAAGCAGTTTGGAGACAATCATAACTTTTCAAGTGCCGGATGGTTGCTTGTAGGGCTTAACGGTTCACAATTGGACATTTCAGAAAGTGATATCAACACAGGCAGTCTCTATTTCTGTTGCGCAATATTTTTAGCATTAGGTCTACCTGCTTCAGACGTTTTCTGGACAGAACCTTTCGCTGAATGGACAAGCATGCAGGCATGGAACGGACATCCTGTACAAAAAGATCAATCTATTGATTTTTAAATTTTTTTCTTTTTTTTTAACTTCCTGTTTTTGATGCAATAAATAATGAAAATTAGAATTTAAAGCGGATAAAAACCATTGGTTTCATGCTTGATTTTTAACCATCTTTCAAGCATCTTGTCTGCCAGTACAAATTTTCTTTCACGATTGAATTCAATTATTCCCTGATTGGAAAGTGAATCTATGAATCTTGTTATGCTGGATTTTGCATATCCCAGCTCATTGTCCAAATCGGATCTATTTGAGCCTTCATGCTCCAGAAGATAGATTATGAAATCCTTTTCTCCATCACTTAATCTTCCCCAGACATAAATCCACATCATGGCAACCTGGTCAATGTTAAACTTGAGAGTTTGTTTGATTATTTCCTCATCACATATTGTGTTATTAGGCAGGACTGATGAAAGGCTATTTATATATAGAGGAATTCCTCGTGTTCATGCGTAAAATCTTTCAAATCCCTCATCTGTGAATTTTAAGTTATTTGATTTTTCCTCGATGTATCTTCTTGTCTCATCAGCTGTGAACGGCTCGATATTTATCTGTATCAATCTTCCTCCGAATGCTTCTTCCTGACCGTTAATCATGTTGATTATATCTGAAGTTTTTGAAACAGAACCTGTGAAGACATAACCTACATTGAACTGCTTTTGAACAAAGCTTCTTATTAGCCAAAAGAATGCATCTGGTTTTTTAACTTTTTTCAATAGTTGAAACTCATCGATTACTATTATATATCCCTTTATGTCTTTTGACTCATCCACGATTTTTTGGGGAAGCTCCATTACAAATTTGGAAAGCTTGTCATAATTGTCATGGATTACCGGAACCGGAATGTCCATTATATTCGCATCTCCAGAAAAATCATAATTTTTCAATTGTAGTCCTTTAACATGCCCGGTTATTTTATCAATCCATTTTTTGTATGATTTCTTATCCTTAGACATTGTTTCGTTTATGGAATTCAAGATTGCCTTAAGCACTTCCTCCTCAGTTAGGTTTCCCTTTTGCCTTCCGACAATTTCGGATATATCAATAAATGATGTCAGAATGTCATCGCTTTGATCATTCAATACCTTTTTAAGAAGGAATGTCTTGCCCACGCCGCGATATCCTGTAATCAGCAATTGAGGTGGAATATCCAATCTGACTGTTGACAGCTGAGTATTTACCATGTTGATATCCCTCACCCGATTGAAAAAGTATTTGTCTATATCCTTCGGCATTGAAACCGGCATTATCTTCATTTTTAAACAACTCCATAATTTTTTTAATTGGACATGTTCCTTAATATCGAACATGTTTTATTTTATAAAACATA
>NZ_JAZQIJ010000163.1:0-3769 GCF_045541095.1 Methanobrevibacter sp. | reverse complement strand
CCTGTTCAGGGCTCAAGACTTTTCAGCGGCGTTATCAAGGCATTTAAAATTGACCTTTTCGCTTCAACCTTCGGTTACGAAAAGAAAGGCGACAAGAAATAAAAGTTTTAGCAAGGTCACGGTGTGTGGCCTTGCTTTTTTTATGAAAAAACATTGAATATTTGGAAATAATATGCTAAACTAAACTTGCGACATAAACTAAATAGTTTTCACGGAGTGGTATGTATTTTTACCTTTGGTAAAAATGCATGCTCTATTTCACGTGCATACCATGCCGTTGAAGTATTTAGTTTGTGTCGCAGCAACCGGAGCTGTGCATTTTTCAGTGTGTAGCCTTGGCTGCACACTTTTTTATTTAGGAGGATTTATCTTGAAAAAATCAACTAAAAGTTTCTTATCAATTTTGTTGACACTAATCATTATTTTTTCACCAACACTATTGCTTAGTTTTAAAGCAGAAGCATACGTCGGATTAGGGGATGCCAATTATGACGGACGGATTGATGATTGGGATGTTGGTGCTATTTTAGGTTTATCTACCGGGATTAACTGTGAACGTCCTGATTTAGCCGATGTTAACAGCGACTCAAAAGTAAATTCTGTGGATGCAAAAATACTGTCATTAGCCTATGGCGGTTACTTTCCAATTGATACAGAAGATTATGCCAATATCAACTATGATTCTGCATTTATCCCTTCTGACAGTAATGTTAGATTCAGTTTCAAAGAGGTTTATAATGATGGCAACACAATGATAGTTGATATTAATCTTGACTCAGGTGGATTCTATGCCTTAGATATAAAATTCAATACAGTTGGATTAAAATTCAATTATATAAAAACCTATAGTATCACAGAAAGTGCAGTATTCTACAACCCTTCCGCAACCGAAGGATATAATCATATTTCTGCAATTTCAAGTAATGGTGCTTTTGTTAGTGTTGGAGAACCTATTCTTCCCACCGAGGGAACAGGTTTGTTTGCAACTATAGAATTTGAGATAACTGCAACAAACTACAGCTACGAGGCTGAAGTATTTGAATGTGGTAAATTGGTTCAACTTGCCGAATCTAGTGGTCATTCTGATGTAAACTTCAATTATGGTGAATTAATTGCTTCAGGTAATTATGGTGAAAAATCCGGAAGCACTTATGGAACAAACATCAAATGGGATTTCTATGAAAACGGAACACTTGTAATAAGTGGTCAGGGTAAAATGTACAACGAGAAAATTAATACTGCCGGTCAATCGGATACAAACGGGACACGTTGGGGTGGAAATAAAAATAAAATCAAACATGTAATTGTGAAATATGGTGTAACTAACATTGGAGATTTCGCGTTTTATAATTGTTCAAATCTACAATCTTACTATTTGCCAAGCTCAATTACAAAAATCGGTGCCGATGCTTTCCATTTTTGTAGTAATCTTACCTCAATACAAATACCACATAATGTTACTAATATTATGAGGTATGCCTTTGGACAAATTAGTAAAAACATCACATCAATCAACATTCCCGACAAAGTTGAAACCATTGACTCTTATGCATTTTATAACTGTACAAACTTAAAGAATTTGTCATTCGGTGCAAATATTAAATCAATTGGAACAAATGCATTTTTAGGTTGTGGAAACTTAGAAAGAACTTATTACAACGGCAAAAAAGAGCAGTGGAATCAAATTTCTATTTCCGACGGAAATGATTGCTTGACAAAATCAAATATAAACTTTAATGACGGAACAACAACCAACTTCAAATCAAATAAGTATAGTTTTTTAAACTATGAAGACATTGTTCCCCAAGAAATATATGAGGATATTTATGGAGAATACAAAGGTGGACTAATCTGGGCAAAACACGAAAATGAAAAACATGGATTATGTTACGGTTTTGCATCCACTACAGGCGCTATTTTGATGAAACATCCTGAAATTTCTTCTTTTGTTAATGTTTTTGGAGAGTGTGAAACAGTCAGCGATATAACAAAATTTGGCACTTATTGCTTTGACCTTAACGGAATCAATACTACTACCTTTATTAAGTATGGATATGCAACGCAATTCTCAACACAAGCTACAGAAACTTATAGAGATTGTTCAAAAATATATAACGCTGTTTATGACTATGTTTATGGTAATGGGGCACCTGTTTTAATTGACCTACAAGAAATCAAATACAATCAAATAACGCAAACCTGGGAACAATCTTTTGGGCACTCTGTTCTTGCTACTGGTATTGCTGGAAAAAACAAAATTGTTGTTGATGACTCTAACTACACTGAACCTCAGATAATCACTTTTTTTATTGATGGAAATGGTCAATTTACGAACAATTGGAGTTACCCTGCATACGAGGAAACTTGGGGTACAGATTACAGCGGACTAAATAAAGAAGAACTTGCGGAAATAGGCAGAATTGGATATATTGGATATGGTCCAAATGCCGCTACACTTCTCCCATATATGGTTGAAAAAGCAAATGCTAAACTAGATTATAATGGAACCCTCCCTTCAAACGCAACATCTCGTGTTAACTTTGAAGTAATTGATTCTGATTGCAATTTAGTAAGCGTTTCAGATCCAGATTTATTAATTTCAAGTAGCAATACAGATTTAATCAAAATTAGAGAACCAAGCACAGGAAGCAATCATATTGATTTAAATCCAACACATCTGTATTGGTCTAAATCAGATTCAATTATAACCGTTGAAACCCTTAAAAAAAACAATTCTTCTGTTTCAGTTGCCGGCAACAATTCACAGGTTACAGCTACTTTGAGTGCAGACTCAAAAGCAACTATCAACACAACAGACACTGATTCTAATGTTGAGATTACTTCAAACAGTAGCAAAGAATACTCTGTTGATATTTCATCTTTAATCAATAATGAAGACATCAATATGACAATCAGTGGTGTTGCAAACGGTGAAGAAATTGTTGTTTCAAGAAATGAAAACTCTGTTGAGGTTTCGGGTCTTAACGATGTTAACGCAACACTTAAAGTTGACGAAAACACCGAAAAGAGAACAACTTTTAACGTTGATAACGGTGACAAGCTCACTCTCGACTTTGACAACGAAAACAGCGATATCAAAACGGATAAGGAGTTTTTAATTACAGTCAGTGAAAACAATTCTTTCCGTGTTGGTGATATTGCAAATCTTGATGTTACTGTTATAGGTAATCCATCAAAAATCAGATTTATTGATAGCAAAAATAATACAACAACCTATACAGCTGAAAGTAGCAGTGTTAAATCAATCACCGATAACGGTGACGGAACATTCACTTGGAACTTGGATATTAACGTTCAGGATGAAAAGGAAACATATTCTGTTTATGCAAAGTTTGAAGAAATAGGTTGGAACAGTGAATCAGGTATTGTTACCCTCACCGCTCAGCCATTTGATTATAGCTATCATTCAACTGAGTTTGATGTAATCAGCGACGGTGTTATTTACAACGGCATAAACACACTCACCGTTAAAACAGGTATGGACGTTTCAAAGGTTCAGCTTTATAAAAACGGAAACACCTGGACATACACCGACGACACCGCAACAGTTGCGGAAGAAAACGGCGTAAAGGTGTGGACAATTAAAATGAATTTCTCACAGCTCGGCGACCAGACTTATTATGTTCGCACACGTTCGAGAAAAACAGCTTTTGAAGTTGTTGACACCTTAAATCTTACGGTTTATTCCAAATAACAAATCTATTCAGGGCGGGTTCACCCCGCCCATTTTTTGTAGGGGTCGATGCCC
>NZ_JAZQIJ010000162.1:0-19874 GCF_045541095.1 Methanobrevibacter sp. | reverse complement strand
CACCCAAATAGATTCATCCCCAAATTTTACATTTTTTTTAAGATATACAAAATAGTGTTATTTTTTAAAACTACAATTAAATTACATTAATTACATAGTATACCATTTGGTAATTACTCCTATATAAAAAAAGAGGGAGAGCATTTGAGAAGTAATCGAATAACTAACTGAAAACAATTTTTCAAACCCAAGACAATTTTCACAACTCAAAGCAAATATTACAAATCCCACACAAAAAAAAGAGAGTACACTGAACAAAAAATTCATATGTCTAAAATAGTTTCCAAATATATTAAATAAAAATAAACGCAATAAAATTAATTAAAAAAAATAGTACACACAACAATGCAATTCATCCACGACCTAAAAGAGGTCATGGGATTCTTGCATTATTAAGATAAAAAATACCAATTTCAGCCAGGAAATGATAATTCTTAAGATTCTTGCCCTGATATTCCTGCTTTCAATGATATATTTAATGTATAAAACTAAGGCAAGATACGAAGGAAGCGGAGTTTTTTTGATGTATGCGACAATTGCAGTGGGCATGGTCATGCTGATAATATCCTCAAGAGAGATACATGCCAGATATCTGCTGCCGGTACTTGGCGTTTTCTGGCTGTCAGCATCAATAATCATAGGTAAAATCGAAAACACAAAACTTCTGGCAGTAATGCTGGCTTTCATAATGGTTTTTGCAGCAACCGGCATTTGCATAACACATGATGACATCAATTCAAGATTTGAATTCAATGAAAAGAAGGCATCATTCCTTCACTCCATCAACAACAACGACAGTATAATCATTTATGATACCGATTTCGGATATCAGGTCCTTCATGCTGATTTGAACAAGACAAAACAGTACTCTGTTAAGGACACTTATTTCTACGGCCCCGATATTGAAATATCCGGCAATATACACAAGATTATTGAAAAGAATCCTGAAAAAAATATATACCTGGTTTTATGGGACAATCAGGACCAATATTCCAAATATCATCTGAAAGAGAAATTCGAGTCAGGATATGGAGTCTATCAAATTGAGAAATGATTGAAAAATTATTTAATATTTCCCTTAAAAATTTCCGCATGAATAATTAATTTTACGGGTAAAAATCTTTAAAGTGTTATTAAAAACTACGTGTAAATTAATTGCCTTTTAAAGCAAATGATAATCCATTAGAAAAATACCAATTGAGAATTGACTCATCCCATATGAAAAAGAATTGATTCGTTGATTGAAACTTTAACTTAAAAATAGCTGAAAAAAATAAGAAATGTTAGAGAATTGAATCTCTAACGTCTAACATTTAATGTTGCTTTTACAACATCACTCAAGTAACTAACTTTGATAGTGTATTTTTTCACTTTAAGTTTATTGATAACTGATTTTTTAAGAGTTACCTGTGCAATACCCTTCTTGTTGGTTTTTGCATTGTAAGTTTTGCCGTTTACCTTGAATTTGATAACTTTGCCTTTAATAGCTGTTTTTCCTTTCTTAAGGGTAGCTTTCAAGACAAGTTTTTTGGCAGACTTTTTGACCTTAACGGTCTTGGTTGTTTTAAGCACCTGCACCACTTTCAAAGTGTTTTTAACAGTCTGACCGGCATATGTTGCAGATATTGTGTATTTACCAGGAGTGATTTGATATGGAATCTTGAGTTTTGCATATCCGTTTGCATCGGTTTTGACATTGTATGTCTTTTTGCCGATTTTTACTTTTACAACTTGGTTCTTGCCGACAAACTTGCCGTTGGCATCTTTTACACGAACCCTGTAGACATGTCCGTCATAGTAGTACATGTTGATGTTGGTGTTTCCGATGAATCTTGATACGACAGAAACTGTTATTCTCAATGTTTCGCCGGTTACAGGGTTTACATAATCAATGTAATGTTTTCCGATGGATACAGTGTTGGCTATTGTAACAGTTAATGATCCATTTTCATTAGTAACTGCACCTGAAAGTGCTTTGCCGTCGAATTTTGCGGTTACTTTAGTCTCATTCAATGGTTTTCCATCAGCATCAAAGAATTGTACTGTGAATGCTCCTTTGGCCTTATATCCGAGAGTCATTGAATACTCTTCTCCGCTGTCAATACTTGTTTTAATCAGAATCTGAACGTTCCATTTCATGTTGTTGTAATTGAAAGTAACAAGATGTGCACCAACAGGCAGAGCTTCCATTATTATAAAACTGCCAGAACCGTTAACTATTGGAATTGTGGTGTTGGTACCGTTGAAACTTACTTGAAGAGAATCAACACCCACCACATTAGATACATTTAATACAGTGACGCTTTCATTACTGTAATATTTTACAATATTATTAACGATTCCAGGATTTCTATAAGTATAGACTTTTACAGGCACAACAATATTTTCATCTGAAGGATCTAATCTGGTACCTGCTGCGTTTATTGCATAGTTCACATTAATTCCCATAGGAGACCTTACCTTAACTGTTATCGGTGTTGAATCTGCAACAAACCTGACTTCAAATGATGAATTTGCATCAACATAAAGATTCTTGTCAAGTTTTATTGTGTTATATCCTGCGTGGTCAACTTTTCCTTTTTGTTCGTGAACCAGATAGTTATTTACATAAACGTATACTTCATATGGGCTGCCTGCGTTTTCAAAGTAGGTACCGACAGCAGAAATTATATCTCCGTCAACACTGGTGAAAATATGGCCGAAAATTTTTAAGTTCTCATTGAAAGTTTTTATTCCTGTCATTTCGTTTTGATAAAGCTTTTCATACTTTTCGGTATTTTCAAATAGGAAGCCGACTGCATGAGAATTCAGAGAGGTGTCGTAGTATGAAAGATAGAAGTATCCTCCATCTCCCCAGTCCGTTCCCCAACTGTTTTTGCAAATCCATGCTCCGTCGCCCGGTGCTTTTTTGGAAAAGTTGTCTTTGGAGAATGTATCGTTCCATCCGACGAGAGTTACATAATGGTTTCCTCCGTCTTTACCGTAATAATAGACTGATTTGGTTTCAGCATTATAATATTCTTTTTGGTTTGAATTTGCACCGTGCATAAATATATTCAAAGCACCGTATTTTGTCAATGCCTCTTTAATGGCCTGTCTGTCTGTAATGTTTACGAAAATAGCGTCCACTATATGATATGCAACAGGACTATACTTCATTGAAGATATTTTTCCAAGTTCATCATATGTGTCAGATTCGGTAGGAACACCGCCGACCCAGCTTGTAAAGTAAGAAGCACTTCCATACATATTTCCCGCTTCAACATATCCTGGATTACCATAGGTTGAATAACGTAAACCGAAATTTTGAATGTTGTTTTCAGAAATATCAATTGACTGACCTGTTGCAATTAAAAATGCTGATTCAAAGGCACCTGCCGCACCGAAAGCCCAGCATGCACCCATATAACCTTGGTCCCTGACAGGAGTAACAAGATTCAAGTCCCTTAAATTGAAGTATGAATCACTTGCAGATCCGGTAATTGGCTGAGGATTCAATACAATTTCATCTGCACCGTATCTTAAGGTTAAAGTGTAATTCTTTTCATTTAAAGCAGCACGGTAATTTCCTGACTCTATGATTTCACTATTTGGCTTATCGAAATAAGTATGGATATCCTCGCCATTGTCCTTAAATTCGCAGTTTGCTATATTATACTGAGTAATGAAAGCATAAAGTGCAGCACCCTCATCAGCTACATTTTCTGTAAAAGAGGAATCTGTAATTTTAACATCACCTAAGTCAACAAATACTGCTCCACCAAAACCGTTGTCCTTATCGGCAGCATTATTTGTAAACTGACCTTTGTTCACAATCACTGATGCGTTTGATGTGTAAACTGCTCCACCGTTTTCAGAAGCTTTGTTGTTTGTGAATGTTGAGTTGAATATATCCAAGGTTCCTCCAAGCTGAAGGACAGCTGCTCCGAACTCTGCGGAATTGCTGTCAAATTTGGAATTGGAAATTTTTACATATCCGTCAAATCCATCATCAAACATTCCATTAATATCCACAAATATTGCACCACCATTTTTAGCTGCATAATCGTTTATAAATTCACACCCGTCAATTGTCAGGTAAGTCATGTTGGTAGGATTGTTGCTTTTAATTCCAATTGCTCCACCTGTTGCGGTAGCATTCAAATTGATGAATTTTGATCTTTTGACATTTGTGTTGAATGTATTGTAGATTGCAGTTGCATATTTGGAATTGATATTCGAAAAGACAGTATCATAAACGTTTATTTCAGCTACACGACCATATATCAAACCCCATTGGAGAGGATTCTTATTTGAAAATGTTGCATTGTTAACATTCAGAGTGGTTGAATCTTCAACATATATTGAAGCTCCCTGAGGCGCATAGTTTTCAATGAATTTATCGTTGGTACTGGTAATTTTACTTTCATAACCGTATATTGCAGCACCGTACATGTCATGATTGTTTTCGAATGTTACATTGACAGTAATCAATGTACTGTCAATAACCAATATTGCAGATTCGTTAGTATTTCGTATTACAAGATTTTTAATAACTACATTACTGTTATTGACTAATTTGAAAACAAATGTTTTGTTTTTAGCATCAATAACCTTATTGTTTCCCTCAATTATAAAATTTGAGTTAGCAAATTGTATTATTTTAGAATGGTCATTTTCATCATATGTATAATCACTTTCAAAAGTTATTGAATCATCTGATTTGTTGATGATATCATCTGCCAAATCATCGAATGTCTTGACAGAGGAATTTGAAATAACATCCTGTGAGTCAGCTATTTGCAAAGCGCCATGTGCAGTTTGATTTGTGTCCTCAGCACAGACAACCCCCATTGTCATTATCAATAAAATTAGAAGGATTATACTTTTTTTGTAAAATTTCAAAATTATTTTCCCCCAAAATTTTGATAATTAACATTATGTATATTATCATGTAAAAATATGAAGAATATTAAAAAAAAATGATAATTTGTACAGATTATATTTAATTTTTGAAAAAAACTTTCTTTTATATAGTAATTTATTTTTTAATTTTTGAATCAATCAACATTTGAATGTTCAATTTTTTCCTTATCGTCAATGAAAAGAATGGTCAAAATAAGCATGACAATATGCAATATAAGTAAAATCAGTGCAGTCTGATTGAATCCGGTTACTGAAGCGGAATTGTGGCCTATGCTACCTCCTGCCAGAATAGCAACTACAACAACCACCATTGATGATCCAATTGCAGCAAAAATCTGTCTTAATGTATTGTTGACTGCAGTTCCATCCTCAACCTTATCGGATACCATACTCAATGTCCATGTTGTGGCAGGCATCAGAGCCAAACCTACACCGATAAAACGGACTGACTGAGTTATGGTCATGAATTCAAAGGATGACTCCTGAGTATATAACATCATGGTTCCAAATCCTATCATGGAAATAATGCAACCCATAATCAGGACCTTTCGGATTCCTATTCTATTTACAAGCAATGGACCTATGATATTAAAGACAATAATCAATAATCCTCCAGGCAGAAGTACTGAAGCGGAAAAAATTGCAGAATGGTAAGCTATTCCCTGAATGAATATCGGAATAATTGCAGAGCATGCATTTAAACCTGCAAAGAGAATGCTGATAAATGCTGTGCCCACCAAGAAATACTTGTTTTTAAGAATGGATAAGTTAATCAAAGGATGTTCTAATTTTGATTGGCGTTTTACGAATAATATCAAAGTTATAATTCCAATGATTATCGGCAAAATTACCCTATAATGTGTCAATCCGTAATCTGCAACATTTGTAAAACCAAGCATTATGCCGGCACATCCAATTATGGACAATATGACAGACAGCCAGTCAAGAGGATAATCTTCAGTGGGTTCATTGTCTTTTACAAATATTGCTCCTAAAAATAAAAGAATTATTGTAGATATTGTGAAAAATGAAAACAGATTTCTCCATCCGTATAAAGTTATGACAAATCCTCCTAAAAAAGAACCGATGACCGGAGCTATTGCTATTACCAAACCATACAATCCCATATAAGTCTGCCATTTTTCTTCAGGAACTGTTCTAAGAAGCAAAATCTGAACATAAGGCATTATAATGCCGTTTCCTATAGCCTGAAGAATTCTCCCAATAATCAAAACAATCAGTGAAGTTGAAAAATAACATATAATTGACCCAACGAGAAATATAATCAATGAAAAGAAAAATATTGCTTTTGCAGTGAATCTACGTGATATAAATGCACTTAACGGAATCATGACCCCTACAACAAGTAGGAATGCTGAATATGACCATTGCGCTTGTGTTGACGAGACTGAAAAATCACTCATCAGATAAACGATTCCTGTTGTTATAATGGATTGAGAAATGCATACCAGGCTTGCAGCTAAAGTAAACAAGACCAACAGTTGCATCTTACTGCTTAATTTGAGATTCATGTTTAATCAGATTATTATCTATAATAATATAATTTATATTTTTGGAATTTCCTTAAATATTGCCTATTAATTTTGACAAAAAAAAGAAAGAAAGATTACTTAAAAATAGTAATTATCTTCCAGTTAAGATTCTGCTGGTTCCGAACGTAATCCCAATACGGAAGTAATAACAGCAACCACACATGCAATTACGCAGATGCCGCATATAATTTTTGAAGATGTTACAACCATGCCTGCATACTGTGTGGACAAAATCAAATCACCCATTACCCATGAGAATACCAATGTCAGAAGACCCAGACTCATGGTTTGGCCAATTGCCCGTATTGTAAGCTGTGAAGCTGAGGCATGAGGAGCTTGTTTTTGAGGAACTGAACTCATGATAGCGTTCATATTCGGACCGGAGAACAGACCCATTCCCAATGCCTGCAATACCATAGCCAATACGACCACAAATATTGAAGTGCCGGCATCCACAAATACCAGAATTGACAATGCAATACCCGTTAGAGCCATTCCTATACCCGCAATCTTTTGTGGATGAATCCTGTCCGAAAGTCTTCCGGAATTTGGAGCAGTTATTGACATGACAACCGGACTAATAATCAGTATCAACCCCGTGAGACTTGCGCTCCAACCTTTTACATATTGGAAATAGTAATTGAATATTGTACTTAATACCATCACCGCAAAATAACCGCACAATCCCGCTATATTATAATATGTGAAAGGCTTGTTTCTGAATAGATTTACATTCAATACAGGTGTTTTCTGGCGCAGCTCGAATAAAACAAATACAACAAGAACCACCAATCCTACTACGGTTAATACAGCTCCGAAAACAGTATTCAATTCTGTAAAACCATAGATGAACATGAAAATACCGGACATGTAAAATAATGTTCCTATTAAATCAAACCTGTCATCAGGAGAAGTAATCCAATCAGCATCGAATTTGAAAATCATCATAAGAATACAGAATGTTATAAACGGAATTGAAACAAAGAAAATGGATTTCCATCCAAACAGATCAGTTAAAAATCCGCAGATAACAGGTGCTGCTGAAGTACCTAAGTAAACTCCACCTATAATGATTCCTAAAGCTTTTCCACGGCTTTCCTTGCTGATAGCCAACACTATTAACGCCATTTCAGCAACATTGGCAAAGGCTCCGCCCACTCCCTGAACAAATCTGAAGAACAAAAAACTTTCCGCTGAAAATGCGAATATGCATCCTAACAAACTAACAAGAAAAAGGGAATGTCCCAAGACAAATGTTTTCTTTGAACCTATTTTTCCACATATCTGGCCTGCAGGAACCGTAAACAATGCCATAGTAAGAACAACTATGGTAGGAATCCAATTCTGGACAGTATTGGTCATTGCAAAGGTCTGTGCAATATTAGGCACGGCAATGATAACCCCATTCGATACAAACACTGTGAAGAATGAAGTTATAAATGATATTATCACCATCAATTTTTCCAATTTTGTTTTCATCAGAAAAATATTATGTCATTAATTATTTAAATTATTAATGGAAATTTTAACTAAAATCTGCAAGTTGAATGACTTGGCAAAAACTAATTGAAAAAAAATAAAAAAAGATGTAAGTGCAAAGACTTACTTTTTAATAATGATTTTTAAGGTTTTGCTGATTGATTTGTAGTTGGAATTACCCATAAATTTATAAATGGCCTTGAAAGTTCCTTTCTTGGTTAGTTTTACCTTAAAAGTAACTATACCTTTAGAGTTGGTTTTTGCAGAGTATGTTTTCTTGTTGACTTTTAAGGTGACCTTAACCTTTTTCATCACTTTGCCCTTATTGTCCTTTAAAGTTGCGGTGACCTTTTTTGTTTTTGTTTTCACTTTGAATGTTTTTGATTTTGCGGTTAATTTTGGTGTAGCCTTTGCAAAAACAATTTTTGTTTTGTGGGATGATCCGATAAATGAATTATCATCTGCAAAACTGATTTCGGCCCAATAGGTTTTAGTGGCCAAAATGAGAGATAATGAAACCTGACCATTTCCATTGGTAATCCTGTCATATGTCTTACCTGCCACTTTAATTATGACATGCTTGCCGACAAGAGCAACACCGTTTGAGTCCTTCAATGTTACTAAAAGGTTCTTAGCAATATTATAAGTTGAACTGATGTTCGGAGCGATTATGACTGTGCCTAATTTTTTGACAGTTATATAAGCTGTGGCAGATGATGATTCATAGTTTGCATCCCCATCATAAGAAATTGCTGAAGTATAATTTCCACTGTCCAAACTAACAGGAAGTTTTACTTGACCCATTGCGTCAGTTGCATTCATATATTGGATTCCGTTTAAACTGATTGATATTGTCTTATCGGATAATGGATGATTATATGCATCACTCAATGTGACTGTTAAATATCCGACAGAAATTGGTGCAATAGTGATGTTTTGAACTGACAGGCCTGTGCTCATTTTTGATACTTCAATTTCAGCACTTGTTGAATTTGCCAAATAGTTTACATCCCCTCTAAATGAAATGGCCGTTACATAACTGCCGGCATCCAAGTCAATAGGCAGTCTGGCAACACCGTTTTTGTCAGTTGTTAAATTATAACTCCAAGCGTCTGCAGGCAAATCAGCTGCATGTTTTATATCAACCGAGATCAATTTTTCAGATAACACCTTACCGTTAACATCCTTTAGGGTTATAATCATATTGTCCGAATCACTGTAAATCATTTCAACATCTGAAGCATTCAGAGATGTTGGAAGCTTACTGATGGTGATTTTGGAGGTCCTGTTTGATGACATGTAATTTTCATCACCTGCAAAACCGAAAAATGCAGTATAATTGCCGGCACATAAATCAAACATTAGTTCAACCTGACCGTTTTCATCACTCACAGCGGTAAAATTGCAACTTAAATCATCAATTACTATAACCTTGCCGTTACTGGTGATTTTATCTTTTAGATTAGCTCCATTTAAATTGATGTAAATCGGATAATCCGGTAGGCAATTTCCTTTATTGTCCATTAATGTTACAACAAAAGTTTCATTGGAACTGTAACAAGTAACTACATCATCAAATTCTATTTCAGTTGGTTCCACGACATTGACCGTGAACATTTTTGAGTATACATCCCCAATCCATCGCCCGTCAACGAAATCCCCTTCGTTATATTCAACGTGTATTTTGTGGGAACCTTTGCCGAGACCTGAAATGCTTTTTGTGACTTCACCTGTTTCGATGTTGAAAAATTCGGACACTCCATCAACCGCAATATAAACATATGAAAACGGATAACACGGTGTTTTAACGGTGACATTGAAATCATTGCCTATTTCGACTTCACTTGGAATGTGAACTGTGATGTTTTCGCTGTTCTCGATTACATGAACCTCTTCAACCATAGGATAATCTCCTCCAGGATATTCAAATTCAAGATAGAACTTATTCAACCCGACAACATCACTTGACAGCTGAACTGAAGATACACGATTTTCTATATAATTTGAAGCCAGTAATTTTCCTTTCCTATCTCCGATATATTCATATACATTGAATTTTCCGAAAACCCATTCATGAGTCACCATGGAAATTGTAAACTCTTCACCGACGCTTACGATAAACGGCAATGTAATTGAAGGAACCACAATAATCTTTTCGCTTATGGTCAGTGTTCCAAAATCATCACCTGTATAATTGACGGTGATGACATTTTCACCCAGGTGATTTAACTGCCATGCGTTGATATAATAGGAACCCTGTCCTTTTGAATAGGTCACTTCAGCATTTTTAACATCATTGAAACTTATTGTCAGATTGCCCTTTGCCTCACGGGGCAGATAAATATGGGCAACATTGTCTGCAGGCAAAGCCAAAGTATAGAAGTCAAAATAGAGTTCAAGTTTTGGGTCAATCGTAGGCTCGAATTCCCTGAATACCACATTTTCATCCTTTAAAGTTACAGTTCCGTTGTCATCTGTGAATGTGACTTTCACATTATAGTCACCATATCCTGCAAAAAGCTGTGAAGGTGCAATATACTTTGATTTGTATGGATAATCGTCAATCACTTCAAAAGTACCATTGGTTAATGTGTAATTCAGTTTTCTGGTGCCGTTTACATAAATTTCCAAAGTACCTGAATTTGCATGATTTGAATCTATAATCAGAAAGCTCGGCGAATCCAAATACTCCTCTTCGCAATAGTACGGATTCTGCATGAAAACATCAAAATCATCTTTAAACTTTAATGAAACCTGTGAATCTATAATATTTTTGTCGTTGAAGTTTACCTGTATACTGTAATTTCCGCAATCCAGACCTAAATCGGTCGGATAGATGTTTTTGACATATTGCCTGTAGGTTCCACCATGCCCATCATCTTCGATGGAGAAATATCCTTCTGTAAGTGGAACTGTTAATTTTTCGACATTATCTACAGAAACTGTAAAGTTTCCGCTTTTATCATCGTAAGATGCAAGATAAACCAGTTCCTTTTGACCCCAGTCATCCTCCGCATAATTATCTTTCAGCGAAGCATACACATCTCCATCATAGTAAAATTTATCACTCAACACATCACAGGACGTGTTTTCACATATGGCCGCAACGGAATCACCTTCAGTTACATTATCAGATGCGCCTGCAGCCCCAATTGTTAAAAAAACTATAATAATACTTATTATCAAGAGCCCGTTTATTTTCAAAATAACAACCCCCACCATAATAATTATAATTAATTATATGGCCAATAAGATAAATAAATCGAGTAAAGTGTTAACTTTAGTCTAAACAAAATGCCTAAAAATTTTTTTATAGATAAACTATTTATACTTAACTTTAACAAATAACATATAAACCTAACTTTGTTAAGTATTAAAAGGTGATAAAATGACCGTATATGATTTTGAAGTAAAAGACGGTGACGGAAACATGGTTTCCCTATCCGAATTTAAAGACAAAGTACTACTAATCGTGAATTCAGCAACCAAATGTGGTTTTACTCCACAATACACCGAACTAAACGAAATTTATGCAGAATTTAAAGACCAGGGCTTTGAAATCCTAGATTTCCCATGCAACCAGTTTGGAGAACAGGCCCCTGGTACAACCGAAGAAATCGCAGAAGTATGCCGCAACAAATGGTTGGTACCGTACCAAATCTTTGACAAGATTGATGTAAACGGTGAAAACGCAGATCCTTTATTTGAATACCTTAAAAACGAACAGCCATTCACTGAAATCAAAGGTAAAGGTGCAACCGCATTGAAATTAATGTTAAGAGCAAAAGACAGACATTACAAAGACAACAACGACATCAAATGGAACTTCACCAAATTTTTAGTTGACCGTGAAGGAAATCCTGTTCGCAGATTCGAACCAACTGAAGATTTGGGAGATGTAAAAAAAGCAGTTGAGGATTTAATCTAATTAAATCCACTATTTTTTATTTTTAGGTGTGAAAATGGAACAATATGACATTATCATTATAGGAGCTGGGCCTGGAGGTCTCACAGCTGGTATCTATGCAGGAAGGCAAGGAACTAAAAATCTGATAATCGACAGGGATCTTGCCGGAGGATTGGGTCGTGAAGTGCCTGAAATGGAAAACTATCCCGGTTTTGACAATATTTCAGGACTGGAACTGATTGAAAAGATGAAAGCGCAGGCAACCAAAAACACAGAGCTTCACGAAAATGAAAATGTAGAGGAAATAATTAAAACAGATGATGAATACCGTTTCACAGTTAAAACAAACAAGGACGAATACCAAAGCAAAACAATAATTTTAGCAACAGGCAGTTCTCACAGAAACCTTGATGCAAAGGGCGAAGTTGAATTCAAGGGAAAAGGAGTAAGCTACTGCGCAACCTGTGACGGATTTTTCTTCCAGGGCCGTGACATCATCATGGTAGGAGGCGGAAACAGCGCACTTCAGGAAGCATTGTACCTCAAAAATCTTGGTGCAAACGTCAGTGTTGTTCACAGAAGAGATGAATTCAGAGCACAGAAACACCTGCAGAACCAGATTAAAGAAGCAGGAATCCCAACAATACTAAATTCAACCGTCGAAGAAATAAAAGGAGAAATGCTTGTTGAAGCCGTAACACTTAAAGACACAAAAACCGGAGAACTGAAAGACATGCCTGTAAACGGCGTTTTCATCAGTGTAGGTTACATTCCACACACTGAACTTGCAGAACAGCTGGGCGTGGATTTAGATGAAACAGGCCACATTATCATTGATAAAGACCAAAAAACAAACGTTGATTATGTTTATGCAATCGGTGATGTGTGCGTTGGTTTAAAACAATGGGTAGTTGCTTGTGGAGAAGGTGCAGTTGCAGCAACCTCCGCTTACCACGATATCCAATAATATTATTCATAACGTTCTTTCAAGAACATGTAGATGAAGAAAGCTATAAGTAATACTACTATAACCGGCAGTAACCACATAAATATTTTTAATAGCAATACAGCTGCAAAAATAGCAACTATTATAAATATCAAATCTTGGAATTCCATGGAATTGTTTATATTTGATATTGTATATAAACTTATTAGTGAGTTATATGAAACCAAAACAGAAAGTAGTATTATATTTATCCTTATTTTTTATTGCAGCCCTTAGTCTAGTTGCATACGGTTTCTATGCAGAAACTACCAAAGTCATTGAATTTGAGGAATTTTCAGTTGAAGTTCCGGTGGAAACGGAAATTGAAAATATCACCAATGAATACAAATCCAATTATGATTTCATTACTGTTTACAGGGCAAAAAACATTGATCTGACCATTTCCAGTTTTGACAAGCAGTATATTGAAAATACATACTCATCAAATACGGGTGAGGAAATCGACTTCGGCAAATCCGTACTGGAAAACCTGAACAATTTCAACAATCCCAAAATCAACAAAAGCTCTGAAAATATCACATTCTACATTTCAAACACACGTGTTGACGGTCAAATCGACTGTGATGTTGCAGGTGTTTACAATGACGATAATCATTTTATCATTGTTGAAGGCGGAGATGTGGAATTAATTGAAAAAATTACAAATTCTATTAAAATTAATGATAACTATAATAATTAAAAAAACCAAAAATAATATTATTATATTTTCATGGAGTATAAAATGACAATCATAGTGATTAACAATAAAGGCCAATACAACCATAGAATTCAGAGAAGTTTGCAATACCTAAATATACCTTCCAAATTGGTTTCAAATACATTATCTGTTGAAGAGATTGAAGCTGAAAATCCAATTGGACTAATTTTAGGCGGAGGACCTTCAATCGAAGGTGCCGGTAACAGTGAAGACTACATCAAGCACTTCGACATTCCAATTTTGGGAATATGCCTTGGCCATCAGTTAATTGCAAAAGCATATGGGGGAGAGGTAACCACTTCCGATACTGAAAGTTATGCTCAAGTGAAAATTAATATCAATAATGATGAAAACTTATTTGAAGGATTGGCCCCTGAAATGGATGTTTGGTCTTCCCACAAGGATGAAGTCAAAAGCATTCCTGAAGAGTTTGAAATCTTGGCCAGTTCTAATTTATGTGATGTGGAGTCCTTTAAGCATAAGGACAAGGACGTTTATGGAATACAGTTCCATCCCGAAGTGCATCATACTCCGAAAGGGGAAATAATTTTTAAAAACTTTTATAAAATCTGTCAAAAGGTGTAATAATGATTGATAACGCTGAAGATTTAGCAAAAAAAGCACAGGACAATAAAGCTGGTTTGAAAAGACAATTTGTCAACATCCCTATTGGCGATGAAGAATACGGATTTAGAATTTCCGGAATTGGAGGAAAATCAGTAAAACTTGAAAAATTCGTCAAATATGATGATATTATCGAAGCTATTGAAGCAGGTAACGATAACGGTTTAGAAGCAATGATAAAACAAATCATTGAAGATTACGAAGAAGATGAAGAAGATGAGGAATAAAATGTTAAGCCCAAAAGAATTTATTGAAAATGCAATAAAAGAAATCAAAGAACAAATCGGAGATGAAAAAGCTATTATTGCATTATCCGGTGGAGTGGACAGTTCAGTATGTTCAGTTCTTGTTCAAAAAGCAATTGGTGACAATTTAACTGCAATTTTCGTAGACCATGGTCTTTTAAGAGAAGGAGAAGTCGAACAGGTAACAAACACTTTTAAAGACAGATTAAATTTCAAGTTTGTTGACGCTTCCGACGAATTTATGGATGCTCTTGCAGGATATGACGATCCGGAAGACAAAAGAAAAATCATCGGTAAAGTATTCATTGACGTGTTCGAAAGGGAAGCTATCAAATCAGGTGCAAAATACTTGGTTCAAGGTACAATCGCACCGGATTGGATTGAAACAGAAGGAGAAATCAAATCCCACCACAACCTTGCTCTTCCAAGCGGAATGGAACTTGAATTATGTGAACCAATCCGTGATTTGTACAAGGATGAAGTAAGGGAAATCGGTGACGAATTAGGCCTTCCAGCAACAACAGTCTACAGACAACCTTTCCCAGGCCCAGGTCTTGGAGTGCGTGTTGTCGGAGCACTCACCAGAGAAAACGTTGAAATCTGCAGAAAAGCCAACAAAATCGTTTGCGATGAAGTTGAAAAAGCAGGTCTTGACAAAGAAGTATGGCAATATTTCGCCGTTTTAACCGATACCAAAGTAACAGGTGTTAAAGGAGACCAAAGGGACTTCGGATACCTTGTTGTCGTCAGAATAGTAAACTCTATTGATGCAATGACTGCATCAGTGACTGAACTTCCTTGGGATATAATCCAAACCATATCCAAAAGGATTACATCCGAAATATCCGAAGTTACACACGTTGCACTATCAATTAGTGACAAACCACCTGCAACCATCGAATTCTGTTAAGATACTATTTTTACAATAGTATTTTCTTTACTTTTTTTAAACCAGGTTTACCATGAAGAATACTAAAGCCACAAAAAATGCTTATCTTGCCAAATTAACAGAGCAAATCCAAATGAAATCTGTTGATGTTGGAAAAAATCTGGAAGGGACTACACCCCCTTCAGTATTTATTGGAAGATGGTCCTATCCTAAAGTGTATGCAGGACCTATGATGAGCAGCCAAATGGGTGATACCTACATCATGGACTCTCCCGAATCATGGATAGGTCAAAACAAGACTCAGGAGGATATCATCAACTACCGAATGGGCCTTGTTCGGGGAAAACAGCTGATAAAAATTGATGATGTTGAAAATCCATTTGTTGAAAAACTCCAGGACATATCACTTGCGTCCAAATCAATTGACAGCGAGGCCACTTTCGGGTCCCGTCCGACAGGATCAATGCTTACAGAAGACAGCACTCCTCACGGCCCAAGTGCAGTAATTGAAAAATTTGACATAGATGCCGTTAGATGGGACAAGCAGCTGGAAAAGACTTTTTACGATACTGACTTGAAGGCAAGGGATGCTGTTGTAAACCTTCATGACAAGGACGTTCCGTTTTCAGCCATGCAAAAGGCATTTTCGGTTGGAGCCATCGGAACAAAAAACAAAAGAAGGCTCGTTCCTACACGCTGGTCCATTACCGCATGCGATTCCACACTTGCGGATGAATTCCTAAAGGAAGTTAGGAAATTTGAAAAGCTCGACACATATCGCGTCTTTGAGTTTGGAGCATTGAACACATATTATGTAATTATTCTGGCACCTACTGAATGGCAATACGAATGGTATGAGACATTCATAAAATTAATCAAAAACGAAGTCCTTACATTTAGTGATTACGAAACCAACGGCGGCAAAAAGGAATATTCCGTTGTTGGAGGATGCTACTACACCGCTAAAATGGTAGTCCTTGATTATCTCACAAAAATCAAAAAACAGGCAGGAGTCGTTATTTTAAGAGAAGCATATGATGACTATATTCCTTTAGGCGTTTTCAATGTACGTGAAAATATTCGCGAAGCCATGGCAAGGCCATACAAAGAATTTGAAACCCTGGAAGATTGCCTGAAACATGCCGGTACAGTACTGCAGACACCGGTAAACAGATTTGTAAAGCAAGGAACCCTATTGAATGAAATGCTTCACACAAAACAGACAACACTGGATATGTACTTTAAAAGAGGATAATATGTTTAAATTTAAAACACCTTCAAAAAATGCGACTGACCTGATGGGCGAAATTGCAAAAGGAAATAATGATACTGATTTTGAATCCCTGTGCATAAATAAAATCAGGGAATTGACAGGTCACGAACATGTTAAAATGACAACAAGCGGAAACAACAGCATTTTCGTTGCACTGTCCGCCATTGAAGGAGACATAATAGTGCCTGATCAGGGCGGCTGGCACGGATTTAAACAAATTGCAAAATTCCTCAATAAAAACATAGTGACCTTAAAAACAGATTTTGGACTGATAAATCCCGATTATTTGGATGAATTAAATATAAATGATAATTCCGCTTTGATTTATACAAGTTTTGCGGGCTATTGCGCAGAACAGAACACCAGACTCATCTCAAAATATTGTAAAGACAACGGCATCATTACTATCGAAGATGCTTCCGCAGGTTTGGGAGATAAAAATCAATGCCTTGGAAACGGAAAGTATGCAGACATCATCATTGCATCCACAGGCTCTCCGAAGATAATAAATGTCGGAAGCGGGGGAATCATTACAACAGACAAAAAGGAAATTTTCGAAAAAACAAAACTTCCCCAAAAATTAAGCAAAACTTCACAAATTGTATGCGGAGGCATATATTGCGAACTTGAAAATGTTGGAGAAAAACTGGAAGTTACATTAAATGCAACAAAGCATTTAAAAAATAACATTGATGGCACATTACATACAAATAAAAGAGGCGTTAATGTAATTATTCCGCATGATAATGCAAAGGAAATAAGTTGGAAACTGAAAAAATCACTTCCCATCAACAAAAGCGGATTCATAACAACATGCCCAAACTACAATAGAGTAAAACAAAAAGCGATATCCGTCGAAATAAAAAATTTATCATATGACTGTCTTAAACCGGAATATCTTGATAAAATTGCTGATGAAATCAATAATCTACTATAAGTTTTGTAGTCCTGTCGATAAGGATGTCTTCAATTGACATATTATCCAGTTGGTCATCGCTGATATTATAAATGTTTTTCAAATTATCCTCATCAGCATTAAAGACAGAATCATCAGCATCAAACAGTAACCCTAACTCTTTTGAATAATCATCACAATCAATTAAAACTGCGCAAAGATTCATTTCACCTTCATGCAGACCCAATATTTCAAATGCTTTTGAAATCTGGCGTTGAGCAGAACATCTCAAGGCTATTTCCACATTGATATCATTTGCAATATTTTCTCCACGCTCAAACGCTAAAAAAGCCTGATTGACTCCATGAATAATATGATTTTTTGAAACGACAGCATCTGCATTGAAAAGCTGTATAATCTCACCGTCTTTTTTAAAAGAATCAATTTCCTTTATGGTCTCTTCAATAGAGTTAATATTGCCCTTAAAACCTAAAATTTTAATATTTTCCATATCCATGATAACACTAATCCCTGAGCAGTCTGTTGACCCCTGCAATATATGCCTTGACACTTGCATTGATAATATCCGGTTCGGTACCTCTGGCAGATACAACCTTATCCCCTTTCTGAAGTTTGATAATTACATCAATGAACGCATCAGTACCACCTGTAATGGAATCTACGTGATACTCTATCAAATCCACATCCCTGAATATGTCCAGAGATTTGATTGCATTGATTGATGCATCAACAGGTCCCAGACCTACACCAGCATTCAGAATTTGCTCATCGTCAATGGTGATTTTCACAGAAGCGGTAGGCATGACCTTATTTCCGGAAACAATGGTAACTTCATCGAGTTTTATCCTATCCTCATGATTGATTTCCAAAACGTTATCCGCAATAATCTGCAGGTCAACGTCAGTAACGGTTTTACCCTTATCGGCAAGACCCTTAACGTCATCACAGATTTGCTGAAGTTGAGTTTCATTAACTTTAAGGCCCAGTTCATTCAATCTTGAATTTAGACCATGAGTCCCCATATGTTTACCCAAGACAAATTTTCGAGTTCTGCCAACAAGTTCCGGAGTAATAGGTTCATAAGTAGCAGAATTTTTAATAATTCCATCAGAATGAATACCTGATTCATGTGAAAAAGCATTTTCACCAACGATTGCCTTATTAGGTTGAATATATACACCAGTCAATCTTGCTACCAATTTGGAAACGTTATAAATCTGATCAATTTTAATGTCAGTTGAAAAGTCCGGAAGTAACCTGTCAATACTGACTACACATTCCTCAAAGGAAGTGTTTCCTGCCCTTTCACCTATCCCGTTAACGGTAGTGTGAATTTCAGTTGCGCCACCTTTAAGGGCGGACAATGTATTGGCAACAGCAAGGCCAAAATCATTATGGCAGTGACAGGAAATAGGAACTTTAATATCGCTTAACTGATTGAATAAATTATACGAAGTATCGGGAGTCAATATCCCTACAGTATCACAAACACAAATCCTATCCACACCATGTTCTATAGCATCCATGTAAACGGATTTTAAAAAATCAACATTACTTCTTGAAGCATCCTCTGCAGACATTTCAATGGTTAAACCGTGATCCTTACAGTAATCGATTGCATTATTGGATAAGTCTATCAATTCCTCGGGAGTCTTTTTCAATTTTTCATAAATATGTAACTTTGATGTGGGAACAACTAGATTAACAGCATCAACATCACATTCCAGACAAAAGTCAATGTCCCCCTTTAAAGGTCTTGAAAAACTTAATATTTCTGCATTGAAACCCTGTTTGGTTATTTCTTTTATAGACTGCCTTTCACCTTCGGAGGTAATTGCAGAACCTGCCTCAATAAAATCAATACCGATTTCATCTAATTTAGTGGCAATCCTAAACTTCTCTTTACTAGTTAAAGAAACACCTGGAGTCTGTTCTCCATCACGTAAAGTTGTATCTAAAACTTTAATTTTCAAAAAAATCACCTAAATTAAGCAATACAGTTATTAAGTAAAATAAAATCAGATAAAAAAAACAGTTAGATTAAAGATGATTGTAATAGAGAAAGCTTGCAGCGAAATGAAATTCCCATAGAAAACCATAGTACACAAACAAAACACAAAAGGACTTCACTACTGGGATCGAAACGAGACCAGGTATAACCCCCATGCTATGACCGCAATACTTATCTATTACAAATGAGTATGAAAAATAAATTATAATTATGCAACTTTCACCCTGACTGTTAACACCTAACAAGATTATTGATTAGACCACACATCACCCGAAAAAAAGGATCAACAATAGTCTACTAACCTATAAAATAATGCAAGCGAACAATTGGAAGCAGCGGACTAAACAACTCGGAAAAAAAAACCTCGAA
>NZ_JAZQIJ010000161.1:0-33122 GCF_045541095.1 Methanobrevibacter sp. | reverse complement strand
ATTTTAACTGTTTTTAGTTTCTTTTAAATATATATTATTAATTTATTTCATCGATATGAAGCATTTCAAGTAATCGATATTAAATTTATTATTTTTTGAAAAAACGATATATTTATATACATTTCGAAGTAATATATTATTGAAAAAACAAAGAGGTGATTATAAATGCAACTTAGTGCAAGAAATCAGTTAAAAGGCAAAATTACTAGTGTAGAAAAAGGTGCTGTAATGGCAAACATCAAAATTGAAATTTCTGAACCAAATACCCTCACAGCAGTCATTACTAAAGAATCAGCTGAAAAATTGGACTTAAAAGACAGTGACGATGTGACAGCTATTATCAAATCAACCGAAGTCATCATTGGAAAATAATCAAGGAGGAAATAAATATGCAACTCAGTGCTAGAAATCAGTTAGAAGGAAAAATCGTCGGTGTAGATAAAGGGGCTGTAATGGCCAATATCAAAATTGAAGTAACAGAACCAAATACAATCACTGCTGTTATCACTAAAGAATCTGCTGAAAAATTAGGTTTAAAAGAAGGTGATGATGTGACAGCTATTATCAAATCAACTGAAGTTATTATAGGAAAATAGGATTAATATCCTATAATTCCTAATAATATCAAAATTATGAAAACTATTATTCCTGCTTTTAGTAGTGTTTTTATATTTTTTATGACTGCGTAGATTATTAAGAATAATATTATTAATCGGATAATGCTCATTAATAACATTATTATCCACCAGCAAGAATGGTTTTAGTTCCTTCTTCGGAAATTTCTTCTTTTTTAAATTCCACTTCATATTTCACGGTTTCAATGACTTCTTTTAATGCATCGAGGGTTTCGCCCCTGTGTGCTCCTAAAACTGCAACTAAAAACAGCATGTCTCCAGTGTAGAACTCGCCTATGTAGTGGACTACGGATATTTCATGAACGTTATATTTTATCTTGGCGTTTTCGACGATTTTTTCAATCTCTTTTTGTGTTTCCTGTTTGTCAGGTGTGGTCAATATTAACTTTTTCAAGTTCATGTTTTCTTCTTTTCCACGAACTATTCCTTCAAAGGTGAAAATAGCTCCGGAGTAGTCAATTTTATTGCTTTTTTTTATTTCTGCTATTAAATCAGCAGTTGTCACTTTGTCTTCTTTTGCTTCTATAACTCTTACGACCATTGTAAAATCTCCATAGTTTTATAACTATTGTTATATAATATTTGGTTTTATATAAATTTTATCATAATTCACTGACTTCCTTGACTGAAAGATTTTTGATTCTTTCCACTCCATTGATTTCTGATATGAAATCAACTGCCGCTGAAGGAACCAGTTCTTTCCAATCATCATCATTCAATATTCTGCGTCTGACTTCAGTTCCGGACAGATGCAACCTGTCATAGAGTGGAGGCTGCCTTACTTCAAAACCTTCCTCTGAAAACAGCTGCTTTACAAGGGAGTTTCCTGAATAGACTATTGAAAATGGAGGGGTCATCATCTTGACATGTGAAACCCAAATCGCATTGAAGTTGATGTCCTGCATTGGAATGATGTAGTATCTGCTCGGATCCACATTTGCTTCGGCCAAGGCCTGAGATATCATGACGATTCTCTCACCGGCAGTAAAAGGGTCTTTTATCTCATGGCTGAGCTGAGCGCTGCCGATTCCTATGATGATTTCATCGACTTCATCTAAAATCTTGTTAATTACCTGCATATGTCCATTGTGAACGGGCTGCATTCTTCCAATCAATATTCCTCGAACTTTTTGCATAATAATCACGCTACGGGTTTAATTCATCTAAACTTTTAATCAATCTTTCTGCTGTTCTTTGCTTTTGGTCTAATGTGTCTGTAATGCACACTTCCGCTAAAATGGTATTGATTCCTTTTTTAGCGATAGGTGCCGTAACCTTTTCAGGACTTGTTCCTTCTGTAAAGTTATAGTCAACCAAACCAACATCATGGGTTATATGTTCTATATAAGAATCTATTTTATCGCTTCTGTTCGAAAGGCTGAACAGGAAATTAGAATACTCGTAAACAGGATCTATTTCATGAACGTCTATAACTATAAACGGATTGTCATTTTTGATATTTGGAACAATGTATTTATGTGCCAGCTGTTCACCTGCCGCTCTTGTATCTTCTCTTGATGTCAGGTTTGCGTTTGTTTTGATGTAGTATATTACATATTTTTTGGTCAGATTTTTTGTTCCGTTTTCATGTGTAATGTTGTATATTGTCTTGTTGATTGCTTCATGAATCTCATGCTCTCTCGGATGGACTCCTAGGATAATGCCAACAGTTTCTTTTGACGATTCATTACCTGCAATAATTTTATAAACGGTTCCGTTGGTATTTTTTCCAACTTCACTGACATTATAAACATTTTCTGGACTGTCCATGGTGGATGTTAGAATAATGGATAAGTTGAATATCACTATTGCAACCAAAACCAATAGCAATATTTGATATTGCCTTTTCTTATTCATAATTTTACCATTTTTCTTTTAATAATACATTTTTTTGTTTTTTTTACTTAAAATACTTTTTTCAATAAAATAAAGTTTATAAAAGACTTTTGATATAAATATTACTGAAAAAATTATGGAGTTTTCATAATGGAAAATAAGAATATAATAATTATTGCAGTGGCCATAATAGCAATTATTGCAATTGTAGGAGTTCTCTTTGCCACTGGAATACTAAACAACGGTAATGAGAATACGGTTACCACTCCCTTCAAGACAGAGTTCATGGAAGGAAGTTTTGTAGGTAATGTAAGTCTTGAAAACGATACGGAAAAATTCATGCATTCATATGAGGATAAGGAACACCATATCACATATAACATTTCCACTGTAGACAATTCATCTGCATTGATGGAAATCTATGAGATTCAGGGCGTAACCAATCCTGAACACAGGACACTGAACGGAAACGACTGGAATATCTATTTCACACAGGCTGTTCCTGGAAATGATTCAAATTCAACCAATAGCGATGCGATGGACATCATAATCTGTCAGTCCCAAGGTAAAAAACAGGGATATCTGATTTATGCGATTTTTGACGGAAAATCCCCAATCAATGCAACCGAAAAAATGTACGGTGAGGCATACCTTGGATATATTGAGCCTTTGCTTAAAAGCATATCATTAAAGCAAAGTAAAAATGTCCCTGCAATCAATGAAGAGTTCGGATTGAGTGAAGATGAATTTGCTCAACAAATGGATTTAATCCATCAATACAAAGCAGGAAACCTTTCCGCTTTAGAAGGTTAGTATGGTAAAGATTACGGTTTTTCATGCGGATGAATGCGACAGGAAAAAGTGCACAGCTATCAAGATGGGAAGGCTTGGTAAATGCAGACTGGTCTATGATATCAACAGGATTCCATCAGGTGCAATTGTTCTCAATCCCTATGCAGAAAAGGCCGTGTCTTATGAGGACTACAGATATGTCCACAGAAGAGGAATTGTTGGGCTTGACTGTTCATGGAATGAAGTTTCAAGCTCCAAAAAATTCTTTTCATTGTCCAAATATCACAGATCACTTCCGTTTTTGGTTGCAACCAATCCTGTAAACTATGGAAAACCTTGTATATTGTCAACGGTTGAAGCTATTGCGGCAACTCTTTACATTACTCGTTATAAGGATGAAGCTCGTGAATTATTGAACGGTTTTAAATGGGGCCATACCTTTTTGGAACTTAATCACGATTTGCTTGAGGCTTACAGTGAAGTTGACACCAGTGCCGAAGTTGTCAAAGTTCAAAATGAATTGCTTTCTGAAAAGGGCATTAATTCAGAAGGCTGATTTTTCTATTTTTTTAATCAATTTTCATATGAGAAAAATTTATTAGTTTTTAAAAATAATATTTTTTTATATAAAGTTTTAACATTGTTTTTATCTATTTTTACTAAACCTTTAAATACTATTAAGGTTAAATAATTAATTAATAGTTATGAACACTGAAAAATTGATTTTTATTTCATAACAAATTATTATTATAAATTTTCATGATTATAGGAGGAGTTATTAATGGCAAGATTTGAAGTAGCAGAAAACAGAATGTTCAATGTAAAAATCTGCTTAAAATGTAATGCACGTAACCCTGCAGGCGCAAGTACTTGCAGAAAATGTGGTTACAAAGGTTTAAGATACAAAGCTAAAGAACCAAGAGCATAATTTTTAAGCTCTTACTTTTTTTTATATTTTTTTAAAACAATTAATTTAATATATCATTGTTAATAAAACTTATTTTATGAAAGACGTTGAAAATTACATTCGCGATATATTAAAAACAAGGAAAATTCATTTTACATTAATTGATCCCGATGAACAGACACCAGAGGAAGCCTTGGAAATTGCAACTCAGGCTATAGAAGGTGGAACTGATGGAATTATGATTGGGGGGTCAACCGTTAACGGTGATGATGTGGACAATACATGCAAGATATTGTCAGAAAACATTGCGGTTCCTATTATCATCTTTCCGGGAAATACCAGCAGCGTAAGCAAATATGCTGATGCAATATTTTTCATGAGCTATATCAACTCTACCAACCAGTACTGGATTAACGGTGCACAGTCCATTGCGGCACCTGCGGTCAAGGCATCAGGTATGGAAATCCTGTCCATGGCGTATATGGTTGCGGAACCTGGCGGAACTGTCGGTTGGGTTGGAGATGCTAAGTTAGTGCCTCGTAACAAGCCTAAAATACCAGCTGTTTATGCAATGGCTCATGAAATGTTCGGTTTCAAGTTCTTCTACCTTGAAGCGGGGTCCGGTGCTGACAAGCCTATACCTCCTGAAATGGTTGCATACACAAAAAGAGCAACAGACAACATGATTATTGTTGTCGGCGGAGGAATCCGTGATGCAAAAGCTGCCTATACAGCAGCAAAAGCAGGCGGGGATGTCATCGTAACAGGTACTGTTGTAGAGGAAGTTGATGACGTCAAGGCAAAAATTCAGGAATTGACCGGAGCCATCAAAAAGGCTTCTATGGAGTAGTTTTTCTACTCTCTACTTTTTTTATTTACAATCAATATTTATTTTGCTTTAAAATATTGTAATGAGTTTTTCAGATATCTATTTATAATATAATCTTCATAATTCTTATTGAATTAATTTAGAAAGTTTTTTTATACTTTTAAAGCGATTTTATGAATCAAGAACAATTTTCTAAAGCCAAAGCAATTATGGAGTGTATTTTTAAAATGTTTCAATTGTAATATTTTCGTTAAATTGCATACGGATAATTGAACAGGATGGGAAACCCATATCAAACGGGCCATATGAATACATTTTTGATGATGGGTTTATGGAAGATATTGATAAAATTGATTTTTAATTTATTTTTTTTAAAATCTTTAAAGATTAGTTCTCATATGCTCTCTTGGCAAACAATTAAATATACAATAGAATAAAATATTATTCAATTAAATACTGTTATAGTGTTTAAATTGGTTATATATACAAAAAATTTAAAAAGGTAATATAATGAAATTTGCACATTTAGCAGATACTCATTTAGGTTATCGTCAATTTGGATTAATTGAACGAGAAAAAGACTTTTATGAAGTATTTGGAAAGGTTATAGATAAAATAATAGAAGAAAATGTAGACTTTGTCATACATAGTGGGGATCTTTTCGAATCTACTAAGCCATCTCCAATGGCACTTTTGGAATTTCAAAAAGGGCTTTTGAAACTGAAAGGTGCAGGAATCCCTATGTATGCAATTGCAGGAAGTCATGATGAGGCATTTCATAAAGGTGCCATCCCTCCTCATGTGATTTTTAAGAAAATGGGTCTGAAGGTAATTAGCCCAATCAATACAAATTACATGCAGGGAGATATATTTATTGCGGGCCTTCCGTTTTATCCTGCCTCACAAATCAATGTTTTAAAATCAAAACTGGCAGAATTATCCAAAAAAGCGGCAGACCATGAAAAGTCAATACTTGTTCTGCACCAGGCAATAAATTTTGATGAGGCCGGACATCATGAACTTGAAATGGATGACATTCCTGATAATTTCAATTATTATGCTTTAGGACATATTCACAGATACATAGAAAGGGATTTTGGAAAAGGAAAACTGGTCTATCCGGGATCCAGTGAAGTTTGGAAAACCGATGAGCTGAATGACTATAAGATAAACGGAAAGGGATTTGTTGTAGTTGACATGGACGGTCAAAAACCAACCGTAAAAAGGGTGGCCGTTGACATCTCCCGTGCATTTGTTCAAAGAAGCATTAATTTTGATAGTCTTGACAGCAATATCGCAGGACTTAAGGAAACCATCAAAAGCTTTGACAAAAAGCCGGTTTTAACATTGAATGTTAAGAATATGGATTCAGATTCCGCATCAGTTTACGATACCATCAAAAATGAGCTTGAAGATTTGTCTTTGATAATCAGACCAACATTCAGCAAGCGTGAAGAAACGATTGATGAAATAATTTATAAAAACGAATCAATCAGTGCTGAACAGTTAATCGAAGAGAAATTATTGGGCTATGGAAATAGTGAAGTTGATGAGTTGGCTTTAAAGTTATATGACCTGCTGTCAAAGGACAAAATTGATGAATCTCAAGAGGTCCTAGACCAATTTTTCGAAAAGCATTATGTTTCTATAGATGAGGAAATTGAATTCACAACTGAAAATCTTCAAAATGATGAAGATGAAGAGGAAGAAATTGTAGAGGAAGCTCCTGAAGAGGAAAGCAATGTTCAAGTAACATTCAAGGGGGGTTTGGAATGATTTTTTCAAGATTAAGATTAGGTAATTTTAAATCACACCAGAACACATTAATCAAATTCAACAAGGGTATCAGCGTAATTGTTGGTGAAAATGGTGCAGGTAAATCAACCATATTGGATGCCATCAGTTTTGCATTGTTTAACCATGCAATTGTGGAAATCAAGGATCTGATTCGAAACAATGCCAATTCCCTGTTTGTCGAATTGCAGTTCACTTCCAACGGCAAAGAGTATATGGTAGTGCGTGAATTTCAATCAGATTTAAAATCAGTATTATATACCAAAACTTCTTCACAAAGCGGTTTTGTAAAATTATGTGATGGAAATGAAAATGTCAACGAGGAAATTCACCAAATTTTGAATTTGGATACTGACATGTTTTTAAATGCAATTTATGTAAGGCAGGGTGAAATAGCTAATCTGGTTGATAAAGACCCTTCAGAGAAAAAGCTTCTGATTTCCAAATTATTGGGTATCGAATCCCTTGAAAAGGCATGTAAAAATTTAGCGCCTTTAATAAGTGAATATGAAAATAAGCTTTCAGAACTTAAGGGCAAATTGTACAATTCCACTGAACTGAAGGATGAATACGACAGGAAAAAAGACGAATTAACCGCCCTTAAGGATAAAGGTCATGAACTGGAAGAGCAGATTGAAGATGTGACAAATTCCTTGCAGGAAATTTCTGAAAGCAAAAGGGATATGGAAAGAGAAAAGGAAATCCATGAAAAACAGCTTCATAACTTAGAAACAGAAAAGGCCAATCTTGCAGATTTGGAAGAGAAAAAACGTTCTATTCAGGAGAATCTTGATCAAATCAGCGAAGCTGAAGAGAAAATTTCCAGATTGGAAAAGTATGTTTCCAAATTGGACGTTTACCTTGAATTTGAAAAGGCCGTTATTAATATTCAGAACTTAAAGGCTGAAGAAAACCAAATCTCAGATAAACTGCTTGCAATCAGTCAGCAGAAGACTTTACTTTCAAACAATAAACAAGGTTACAACGAATTTTTAAAATCCGATGAAAAGATTTCTAGGCTGGATGATAGAAAAATCAAATACGAAAAGGAATTGGCCACCATGGCCCAACTTGAGCAGGACAAAAAAGATCTTTTAAGAAGCATTGAAAATGAAAGAAATGACATTGGAAGCTTTTTTTCAAGTGCAAAAGATCAACTGGCAACTGCAGGATTATCACAGGAAGATTTGGATAAAATCGATGAGTTTTCCAATCTTGAAAACGCAAACAATGATTTAATCGATGAAATTTCCAATAGGTTAGAAGAGCTTTCCGAAAGCATAATTTCCAAAAATGAGGATATTGCAATATTTAACCACAATATCACTTCCTCAAAGAAATCATTGGAGGAACTGGATAATGTTGAGGATAAATGTCCTGTATGTCAGTCTGAAATAGACTCCAAAAAGAAACTGCAACTGGCACAACAGTATGAAACCTCAATCCTGGATAATGAAAAGCTCATCAGTCAAAATGAAGAGGAAGTTTCTTCATTAACTAAAGAGAAGGAAAACTGTGAGGAAAATCTCGAAAAGCTTAATGTATTGTCTAAAAAAATAGTGGAATATCAACAGAAATTCAAGCATCTGGAAAGGGAGCTAGTTAAACTGAACAAGCTTGATGAAGGTTTGGAATCCAAAGAGTTCATAAGCAATAAGCTTGGTGAGCTCATACTTGAAATTGCAAAAATAAAAACCGACCGTGAATCTCATAAGAGTTCTCATGATGAATATATTAAGGCTGAGGGTGCTTTGGAAGTTTTAGGTGATGAAACAGAGGTTCAATTCAAGTTAAATCAGGTTGAAAATGAAATTGACACTCATGTCAAAAACATCAAATTGGCTATTGAACAGGATTCTCATTTAAGCGGAGATATCAGTGCAAGTGAGCTTCAAAACCGTATTGTGGACTTAAAGCAGAAAAATGATGAGTACAATCAGCTTAAAGGTTTCATTAAAAACAAAAATTCTCTTAAAAATCAGTTTGATGCTTTAAAAGAAGAAATTGGTGTTTCCCAAAACCAGATTGAAATCACTCAAAATAAAATTGAAGCATCAGTTTATGACAAAGAGAAATATGAGCATGTTGTATATCGCTTTGAGATGTATGAGAGAAAACACAATTCATTCAACGACGAGTTGGCTGAAGTTAAGGGCAGGGCACGTGAATCAATTTCCAATATTAAGGATTTGAAAGATAAAATAGAAACTGTCGACAGATTCCAACAGGAATATAATGATGTTGAAGAATTTATCCAACTGTTAACATATATCGGAAAATTATACGGTAAGGGAGGTGTTCAAAAAGAACTTAAATCCATTTCAAAACCGCTGATTCAAAAATACACTAAGGAATTCTTCAATGAATTCAACTTCGATTACTCTGATTTAACACTGGATGATGATTATGAAATAACTGTTTATGGTCCTGAAGGTGAATCTTCAATGAGTATGGTTAGTGGCGGTGAAAAAATAGCCATTGCGCTTGCCTTAAGATTGGGTATTACTCGGACAATCGCAAAAGGTGAATTGGATACAATTTTACTGGATGAGCCTACAATTCATTTGGATGACTTCAGAAAACATGATTTAATTAATCTATTGAAGGATATTTCTTCATTGCCTCAAATGATTATTGTAACTCATGAAAGTCAGCTTGAAAACGCCGCTGACAATCTGATTAAAGTTGAAAAGGAAAATGGTATTTCAAAGATAATTAATTAAATATCATTTTTTTTCTTATTTTTTTATATTAGTTCATCTGCATGTTTAATTGAGTCAATTATGCAGTTTGCATTCCAACCGACAATAGTTGCGGCTTTGCTTTCTAGTAGTTCGGGAACTTCTTCAACTCCTAAAGGCCTTACAAGCACAATTGGAATTTCATATTTTTTGCTGGCTTCAATAAGGTTTTCAAACAGTTCCACATTATCCTTGTAAAGACCCGCAAGTAAGATTATCCTGTCCACTTTGCTGTAAAATGATTCTCCTGCATGAGCATATGATCCTGAAATGGATTCTTTCCATAGAAAATCCACTTTTGAAAATAGTTTTTCTGTAAATTGGCCGTATTCATTTTTCATGTCGGTTCCTTGTGAAATTATCAAATTGTAAATTTTGTCATCTTTTTCATCTTCAAACATTTTTTCACCTTTGCTTTAAGTTTGTATCGTTGGTTATATAATAATTTTCATTTACAAAATATTTAATAATCTTAATAATTAAAATATTATGTATAATTTTTTAAAGGATTAGTTTTTATGAAAGCAGCAGTTATAGGTTTAGGAGTAGAAGGTAAAAAAGCAGTTAATTCTCTTTTAAGGCATGGTTGGGAAGTATATGCAACCGATTTGAATATTAATGTGGATTTGGAAGGACTAGATTTACCGATGCTTTCTATGAATCTGATGGATGACGAACAGACTGTTTCAATTGTGGGTGAAAAAATTACTTTGGATTTGGGTTTTACAAACCCTTATGCAATAGAACAGTGTGATGCCATAGCCATCAGTCCAAGCATGTATGGAGGAACCTTCGCATCAAAATTATTGGAAAAGTCTGAACTGTTAAGCGATGTGGTGGACAATCATAAGGATGTATTTACAATAGGCATAACCGGAACCAACGGCAAAACAACCACCGTTCATATGATTAAAAGCATATTGGAACGGGCCGGCAAAAAAGTTCTTGTCGGTGGAAACGGCGGAGGTGGATTTTCAGGATATTATGATTTGATTCTTGAAGCCGGTGAAGGCCAATATGACGTTTTGCTTGTAGAAGTGTGCGACATGACTCTGGATTTCTGCAGGCACTGCTTTGACTTTGACATGATCGGTCTGACCAATATAGGCAATGACCACATGGATGTTCACAAGACAATTGCAAATTATAAAGATTCACTTGTAAGGTTTTTTGAAGATAAATTAATTTTCACAGCCTACAATCAGGATTTCAACGCAGACTTTAAGGAGTCTGCCAGCAAAACCATTCCTTACTTTGCATATCAGGATGAATTGAAACTGTTTGGTAAGTTTAATCTGCTCAATGCAGGTCTTGCAACTGCCATTGCTACTGAGCTTAAGGTTCCAAAGGACATAATAAGATCAACTTTGGCCGAGTTCAAGGCAGTTGAAGGCAGAATTGATGTTTATAAAATTAATGATGCTGATGTTTACGTTGGAAAAACGGATAATTCTGATGCATTGGCGTCAATATTGGAAGAAAAAGATTTTTATGCTCTTTTTATAGGCACTCCAAGACATAATGAATTCCATAGATTGGATATTCTTGATGTTGCGGTTAAATACAATCCTGAAGTGATTGTACTGTTTCCGGGATTGGATGACACTTTGGATATTGCCATTTACCGATTGAACTCTCTTGGATATATGGGAAATATCATAACGGTGAATTCTTTGGATGAAATCATAGAACTTGTTGCGGAATACTCTCATGAGGATGCAATATTCATTGGTGGAAACGGTCAAGATACAATTATAGATATTCAAGAAAGAATTAAACTGATTTCTGAAAAATTATAAATTTTTAATAATGTTTATATATAACCTATGAGATATTAAATTATGTATAAAATTTTTAGGTGAAATTTAAATGAAAAGTTGGAGAAGAACATCATTTGTTATATTTTTAGTATTGATATTTGCATGTATTTTCCTTTTAGCTTTTTCATTTGTTAGCAGTACTCCCGTTAATGGTCAATCTGTAGCTGATGAATATAATATTACAGTTGGCCAATCCATTTTTGAAGGTCAATCACTTTTAGGTCAAAATAAGACCATTGAAGTTCCTTTATTAAGTCATTTAGGTTATTTGACACATCAATTACTTGCATTTGATTTGCAGGGCATATTCATGTCCGCAGCAACTGGTGTGGTTCCATTTGACTTTACTACAGTATCTGGCGAGGGTATTGACTCATATGGACATGCTAAAGGAATTCAAGGTCCTGGATATATAACTTTTGAAGGAGATAAATTGGCTGTTAAAGGACCAAACAATTATGTTTGGGGGTATAGTGCACCTTATAAATTATTATGTAAAACTGAATCTGGTGTAGATGTTATCGAAGGGGATAAGGTTGTTCAATCTGTTCCTGTTGATCAAATTAAAAACTTGAACTATTCCAATGATTATTATGATAACAATACAATCGTAAGTTGGTATAACTATGATGCCGATGTCGGTTCTACTTTCACACTGGAAAAAGGAATGGTTGGATTTTCAGATAATCGGTCAGATATCGGTTCATCTGATGTTCCGAAAATCTTCGGTCAGGATGTAGTTGATTATGCGGCTGAATATCCTACAGGTTCCCCTATCTTGTTGTACAGCGGTAATTATTCAAAACAGGATGGAGAAGTTTACGGTACATCTCTGGGTTCACACCCTGAATACGGTGATGACATCAGGGAAGTAAATGCAAGACAATTCGTTGAAGCTTGGAACGGTACTGTTATTCCACCTAATTCAACCAGTTCAGGTAAGGATTATGTTTACTTTGAATCCGCTTCTGATGCAGCAGCTCCTGGAGGAAGTGCAGCACACGGTGTATGTCCGTCCGCCAGAGCATTAAGGGCAGCGGTTCTTGCTGAAGGATTTTCACTTCCTGTAGGTATGGATGAAACAGAAAATGCAGTTTTATTCGGTTATAATCCTGCATGTGATATCACTGTTACAAACAACCATGACTATCCTGTCAAAATAAAAATGTGGACTGAAGGTGAAGGTACCGGAATGGGTATCTATGCACAAATAGAAAGATATATTCCAAGTTAAGGAATATAATCTTTTACTTTCTTTTTTTTATGTCAATTTCTACAGTAATTACTGCAGCTGGTAAGAATTCCAGAATGAGAAAGGACCAGCTTGCCAGAAATTTGGATTTGAAAAATAAACTTGTTTTACCATTTAAAAATAAAACTGTTATAGAGACTACTATTGATAATGCATTATCCTCAAATGCAGATGAATGCATTGTGGTACTTGGTCATTATAGTGATGAAATACTGGAAGTAATTTTTGATGATTATAAAGGGCAAGTAAAATTTGTTGAAAACAATCCTGTTGATGTAGGTTTATCAACTTCCCTTTTCAATGGTTTGTCAAATATTGATTCTGATTTTGCACTATGTATTACTGCAGACCAGCCGACAGTATCAACCGAGACTTTCAACAATCTGATTGAAGTAAGTCAAAACAGCGAAGATCCGTATAATACAATTTCAATTTTAAGAAGAAGAAAGGCCGGATTGTTGGATACTGCTGAAGGATTGGGAATGCCTTTTGTTGCACCCAGATTAAACCTGATGAAATATTTGGAAAATGAGGATGATAATCTCAATCCGATTCTTAGAAAAATATTTGCTGATGGTTATACGTTTTATGGTGTAAAAGAAAAAAATAAAAAGGAATTGTTGAATATTAATCACTATGAAGATTATTTAAATCTTCTAGATTGATTCCAAACCTGAAATTACTTCTTCAAGTTTCTCCTTGCTGATTCCAACAGTCATTTCGTTGTCCTTGATGTCTGCAGCTTTTCTGGAACCGTCACAACCTAAAGTAAAATTAACTCCTTTTTCGATATATGGGTTTGCAAATGCATCTCCGCATAATGACTGAATACCTGCAAATGAAGGGTTGATTTTCTCACCTGTCTTGTAAACGATACTTTGTGCCAGTTTCATTCCTCCGACAGGTTCGGTTATAATTTCAACAACATCTGCTTCAAAATCGGCTTCATCCAAAGGTGCATAGAGGATTCCCCAGTGGATATCTTCAACAATGGATAATTTGCTTGTCAGGTTTTTAGCGGTTTCAAGATCTTGGAACCTGCCTAATGAGAAATATTTTTCACCGTTTGCCAATTTTTCAGGCATGTCTCTAAGTCCTATTGCTCCTGCTCCACCTAAACAAAGCTGTTCTTCGATTGTAGAGTAGAATTTATCTCCCAATGATGCTTTTCTAACCATTTCACAGTGTCTGATTTTTTCACCGATTAAATCATAGCCTTCAGGAAGGTCATCTTGGGTTTTCAGAAGTTTCATTGCAACAGGTTTTGCATCAAGTTTTACTTTGCTTTCGATTATTTCACAATATTTTTGATTTTTTTCCAAATTAGAATTTGTCATAGAATCGCCTAATATATAGTTTGTATTAAGGAATTTTAATGTCTTTTGTTTTGTTGGAATATTTTTTGCAGAAAGTCTTGAAGTCACATGCAAGGCATGTTCTCTCATCGGCTTCAGCTTTCCAGGCATCCTGTATTCTGCAGCCGTTTGTTTCGCTTATGAGTGAGTTTTCAATATTGCATACAACGTCATCGAATTTTGCCAGAGCCTTTTCCCGCTCTTCATCGTCGATTTTTATGTATCTGATTGAACGTGCTATTTTGAATTCATCGCTCAAATTCGGTGCTTTATCTTCTTCCTGCCAGTTCAGTATCAACTCGACATCATCATAAAATTCGTCATTTTGAGGAACGTCAGTTTGGTCTTTGATTATTTCTTCTTTTATTAACGCCAAATCCTCTTTTGAAGGAACAAGTTCATTCAGATAAAGAATGATTCCTGCTTGAATGGTTTTGGCATCTTCCTGTTTTGACCTGAGCCATGAGTAGGTCAGTATCTGCTGCTTGTGGTTTTCCCATTTGTCTTCACTGTGGGGATGGGGAACCTTGACAGGTGGCCGTTTCATACCCTTATAATCTATGATTATTTCGTAGTCTTCAATATTGCTTTCTTCCATGTTATTTTGAATGAATTTCACAATTTCATTGTCGAAATTAAATAGAGTGCTCTGTTCATGAATCCTGTTTATTTTTGTTGAGGTTAAAACGTCGACAACTCCGTTAATCCCATAATAGTTTGATCTGCTTGTGTTTTTGTTGTAATTCGGCATTGGCCTCACGCCTTTAATTAGAAGTTCTGAGGCGTCTATCAGTGGAAAGAGATGTTTTCCCCATACGTTTATGGCTTTTTCAGCTCTCGCACTTGCCAGTTTTTTGTGGTCATGTTCATTCAAATCATCAAGTGTCAAATCGCTTCCTGGCTGGTTAATGCTGAAAAACAAATCCTCATCATGGGGATAGAGTCCTCTGACCTGCAGTCTTAAATCTATTTCATCTTCGATAGGTCTTATGTCTTCTTTCCAGTCCCACGGGAACTCTTTTTGCTGATACTTCCAGCTGAGATATGCCTCTTCCAGCACTCCGTGGATAAATTCTCCGAACCATCTTTGCACAGGCTTTGATGGAGGTAAGGTTCCTTTATTCTGGTATCTGTATTGCAGGCCGCATGTTATATACGAAAGCAAGTCTCCGGTAAGGCTGTATTCCGGAATCATATATGATTTTGATCTTGTAGGTAATTTCATTTCTAATCCTCCTCAAACTAGATATATCTCCTTAAATCCAATGTAATTTTCATTTCTGCTCCACCCGAGAGCAATGTTTGGAATGGTGAAGTGCTGGTCCTTTTTGTTGTATCCTTCAATGGCCGGGTTAAGTCCAACCAGGAGCAATACCTTTTCAGCCCTTGAAAAAGCCACAAAATAAAGTCTTGTTAGGTCATCAAATGAACGATCCTTTTCGCTTCGGTCGCTTTCACCAAGAGAAGAATGCTTTCTGATGCTGTCCTCGATTGTGATTTGTTCCTTTAATGACTTTGGAAATCTCAGTCTCTGGGTTTTCATTTCATTTGATTTGAATCTTGAACCTACATCTACTATAACCAGTGGAAATTCCAGTCCTTTTGACTGGTGTATTGACAGAACGTTGACCCTGTCATTAGGCAATGTTTCCAGTAGGGATTCATCAATCTTGACTCCTCCTGTAGAAAGGGGAATGAATATATTCCATATTGCTTCAAGTACAGATTCCTTTTCCTCAATCGGATTTTTAAATGATATCACTGAATGATACTTGTTAAAAAATCCTGTCTGTGTAATTGATTTTGTTATTGCCTGAAGATATACGATTCCTTCCACGTCGTTTTGAAGTTCCTCAACCCAGGTTGTCAGTTTGTATGCAAGCTCAATTAGACTCACATTTTTCGGCCATTTGATTTCATTTCCGTCCTTGTCGGTTTCGGGATATGGCCTTCTAAGTTGCCAGCGGGTTACAAATGAGTTAAGAGGCATCGGTTCGTTAGGTTCAGGGTTTAATTTAATGTATTCCTTGGCCGCAAATCTCCATCGGGTCATGTTGTGTTTTGCAAGATTCGGAATGGTTTTGTCCATTTTCTGTATGCTTCCTTCAGGGTCAATACATTCCAGAATCAATCCGCAGAAGATGGAAACAATTTCAACTTCCTGAAGTTCAATTCCTCTTGGGTTAAACATTTCAATAGGTTTTCTCAAGCGTTTGAGATTCTTTCTTAAATGGTGAAGGAATGATTTTGAGCTGTACTGCCTTTCCTTTGGCGAATATGACAATATGGCCATATCTGATGCTGAACCGTATTCACTGTCAAGTTTAAGCTTAATCTTATCCAGTTTCCTGCTTTCCTGTATATTTTTTTGTTTGATTTGCTTCAGGCTTTGGATGTTGCGGTTATTGTTGATTTTTCTGTAGTAATCTTCATTTAAAACCTGCTGGACTTTCAGTTCGCATTCTCCCTTATTTACCAGGTCGTTGATTAGTCTGGCTAAATCCTTGGCAAGAATTTCAGGGTTGTTTCTAAACATTCCCAAAACAGGCATTCTTTCTTTGTCAAAGTCGGGTTCAATGATTTTCGGTTTGTTTTCAGCCCATACCCACCGTCTTTTTTGAGGGTTGGTTTGCAACGGTGCAATGATTTTCGGTTTGTTTTTAACCCTTGCCTCCTGATATATTGAGTCAAGTTCTGCAAACTGGTTGCAGTGTTCTATGATGTTTTCTGTTGAACGGTAATTTGTCCTTAAGTTGATTTCTTCCACATCAATATCGAGCTTTTCTTTGATTCTTTTTTGGTAATTGGTAAACAAATCCACGGTCGCTCCTCTGAATCTGTATAGTGACTGGTCATCGTCTCCCACAACGGTGATGTTTCCGCCGTTTTCAAGTGCGGATTCGGCGATGGTGAAATAGATGTCTTCCTGTATCAGGTTGGTGTCCTGGTATTCATCTACAAGAACGATTCTGATGTCATCCAGAAACTCATTCAAGTCCCTGTTTTTCAGTTTTTCAAGGAAAGTTGACTCAAGCATTGAAAAGTCAATTGTGTGTCTTTCCTTAAGGGTATTTTCATATTTCCTAATGCAGTCAAGTGCGAGTCTAAGTCCGCTGTCAGACTGGCTTTGACTGTAGAGTTCATCAAAATCGACCTGGTCGTAATAAATTCTGTTTTTTATCTCTATTAGAATCTCACTCATTTTGGACGGTTCCTGAAGCTTTTCCCTTCCGCTCAATAGCTTCAGATATTCAACAAGGTCCTTGTCAAGATACGTTTCATCTTCAAGAAGTATCTTAATCATTGCTGAATTTGCAACAAAATCTTCAATGATGACTGGTTGAGTTTCTCCCGGCTTTTTGAATTCTCGAAGCAGTTCTTCGGCCACGCTGTCTGTTGTTCCTATATGGATTTGATTGAAGTCTATTCGCTCAATGGCCAATATTTTTGATATGTCTTCAAAGTCATCCTCATCAAGATTGCTGGCCAGATGGTTTTTTATCTCATCTCCCCAGCCTAAAATTCTTGAATATAACTCATCTGCAGCTTTTCTGGTGAATGTTGTAGCCAGTATTTCGCTAGGATCTATATCATCTACAAAAATGTATTTAAGTATTTTAAGCACCATTACGGTTGTTTTTCCAGACCCGGGTCCCGCTACAATAAAAAGGGATTTGCTGCTGTCAGAAAGTATTGCCTTTTTTTGATCTTCATTTGAAGAAATATCTCTTTTAAGAGTATTGACAACAATATCTTCAAATTCGCTATATGTAATCATCTTCTCCCTCTCTTTGTTTATAATAGTTTATATATTTGTTTTAATGATTAATAAAAGCAATGAGAGAGCATTTGATAAGTAATTTTCTTACTCAGTATAAATTTTTAACATAAAATTTTAATTATCTTCATGTCCAATATAATAATATGGAGATAATTATATTTCCATAATATGTATAAATAAGTTGGGAATTCCATTATTCCCGACTTAATTGTGTTTTATCTTTTTTTTGACAAATGATTTATATATTATTTAATTTAAAATATATTTGTTAACTTAATTTTGCTGATATTATGTCTGAAATCGAAAATATTGATATGTTTAAAAATGATGTGAGGTATAGGGATAATATTGCCCATGTAGAGACATTACCGGCAAAAGAGGCCAGTTTTAAAAAGGTCGATGAGTTGAGCGAAAAGATTATAGAGTATCTTGATTCACGTGGTGTGAAGCTGTATACTCATCAGGCCGACACTTATGAAAACATTAAAAAGGGCGAAAATGTTATTATCACCACTCCGACGGCTTCCGGAAAAACATTGGCTTTTAATTTACCGATTATGGAGACAATGATTGAGGACGACCAAGCCACAGCGTTATACATATATCCTGCAAAGGCGCTTTCAAACGACCAGCTCCATGTTCTTGAAAATCTTGAAAGGGAACTTGAAATAAAAATCAATCCAAGAACATATGACGGTGACACTCCAAGAGAAGATAAAAGGGGAATCAGGGAAAATTCAAGAATTGTCCTGACAAATCCATATCAGTTGCATCTGATTTTGTCATGGCACCATCAGTGGAGTCGCTTTTACAAGAATCTCAGATATATAGTCATCGACGAGTCCCATTACTATAAGGGAGTTTTTGGATCCAACGTATCATTTTTAATCAAGAGACTTAAAAGGATTGCAAACTTTTACGGTTCATATCCTCAGTTTATTCTATCTTCAGCTACTCTTGCAAATCCGCTTGAGCTTGCAAACAGGCTGACAGGTGAGAAATTTGTTCTGGTGGATGATGATGCGTCTCCCAGCGGTGAAAAGGATTTCATCCTGTATAATCCATTTAAGAATTACCGGAGAAACAAGGTCAACATGCAGAATGCACCTTCCGTTCACATGGAAACAGAAAACATTTTCCTGTACATGATGCTTAAGGGCATCCAGACATTATGCTTTACGGTTTCAAGAAAGACCACAGAACTGATTGCAATGTGGGCAAAAAAGGACATGACCCAAATCAAGGGAAAACTGGCCCATCGGATTGCAGCATACAGGGCAGGTTATCGTCCTGAAGAAAGGCGTGAAATCGAAGATGGTCTTAAAAGCGGAAAATATCTTGGAGTCACCTGTACTAATGCCCTTGAACTGGGGATAAATATAGGTTCACTTGATGCTGTAATCATTTCAGGATATCCCGGAACCATGATTTCAACCTGGCAGCAGTCAGGAAGGGCAGGAAGAAGCAATCAGAAATCACTGGCCATATTAATTGCTTTTGAAAATCAGCTTGACCAGTATTTCATGAACAACCCTTCATTTTTCTTTGACAAACCCCATGAAAATGCAATCATTGACCTTACAAATCCGATTCTTCAGGAGGCACACATCCTATGCGCAGCTAAAGAGCTTCCGATTAAAAGCGGTGAAGTTGACAAGTATTTCGGAATTGATGAAGAAATTCTCGATGAACTTGTTTCCAAAAAGGATCTGCATAAGAACTTCCGTGGAGATTACATGTATCCATATGATGACAATCCTGCACTGGACCATTCCTTAGACCAGATTTCCGGCCAGGAATTCAAGGTAATGAATAACGGCCGTCTTTTGGAGTCAATGGAAAGGTCTCAGGTTTACAGGGAAGCTCATGAAGGAGCTATTCTAATCAACAAGGGAGATACCTATGTCGTTAACGGAGTTAACCTGAAAAGCGGTTACGTCAATGTCAGCCAGAAGACAGTTGACTACCACACAATGGTTTTGAACAAGACTGAAATCAACATCGAAAAGAAACTTTCAAAAACAAAATATGGAGATTTGACCATTCATTTCGGAGAACTTACAGTGCGTGAGGACTACTACAAATACAAGAAAATGCAGTTCTCAAAGGCTATTGGTACATACCCACTTGATTTGCCGCCTCTTAAATTCAGAACAAAAGGACTGTGGTTCACCATTCCAAAACAGGTTAAGGATACTCTCGAGGACATGTTTGCAGAAGAGGAAGTCTTTGCGGGCGGTCTTCACGGTGCAGAACATGCTCTGATAGGTCTTTTCCCTCTTCATACAATGTGTGACAGGTTTGACATCGGAGGACTTTCCACAAATTATCATGAAGACACTCAGGAGGCAACCATATTCATCTATGACGGATATGAAGGCGGAATTGGAATATGTGAAAAGGCAGTTGACGTTTTTGTAGATCTTCTTAAATCCACAAAGGATTTGCTTGATAACTGTACCTGCAAAAGCGGATGCCCGGCATGCATTTATTCGCCTAAATGCGGAAACGATAATAAGCCCCTTCACAAGAATGCCACCAAATATATTCTGGACTATATGACTGAGTTGATAGACGGCAATTCCAGTGCAGAAAAGGAGATAATCAATGAAGTTTTTGTCAAAAGTGAAAATGATGACATCGTCAGTCTTTTCAGTGAAGCTATGAGCGCTTATGAAAAGGGCGACTATTCTTCATCTAAGGATATCTTGAATAATATTTTATCCATAGATAAGCAGCATGTCGATTCCATGGCCTTGATGGCGAAAATTTTATATAATCAGGAACAAAAGGACATTTCACTTTATTTTGTTAAAAAAGCCCTGAGCATTGACAAATCCAATGAAACCGCCAATGAACTTGAAGTATTACTTTTGAACAAAACTCATGAATCCAAAAAATCGGCGGAACTTGAAAGTTTTGATGATGTTGAGGTGATGTATGAGGAAGCATATGATTTATATCATCAGGGCGATTTGGAGACTGCTTTGGATATTTTAGAGAAGCTGATTGATTTTGACAGTAAAAATGCAGATGCCTTAGCCTTGATAGGTTTGATTTATTATGATTCTAGTATGTTCCCAAAAGCTGTTGAATATTATAAACGGGCTTCAAAAATAAATAAAAATGGTGAAATGGTTAGGGAATTGAAAATGAGGGTTTCCTAGTGAAACTAGTACGGTGAAAATCCTTTTTCGAAATATTCACAAACATTTTCAAGTTCTTCTGGAATGTCGATTTTTTGTGTACAGTGGTCCAGACAGGTTCCGCAGTATGTGCATTCGCTGGCAGGTACCTTCTCGTCACTTATTTTGTCGAAATACAACCTGTAGATGTCGTCTCCAGGCACGTTTTTGCTTCTGTTGTACAGTCTGAAATAATCTGCAATAGGTATCATTTCAGGGCAGGCGTCAATGCAGTATCCGCACTCGCTGCATGGCACCGCAACGCTTTCAAATAATTTAGCAGCTATTTTTTCCAGAAATTCGCTTTCCTCTTTGTTTAGTTTTTCAAAGTTTTCAAAGGTGTCGATATTGTCAAGCATGTCTTCCATTTTGTTCATGCCTGTGAGAACCCTCTTAACGTTATCCAGTGATGCGCAGAATCTCAGTGCAAAACTGGCTATTGATTTGTCTGGATTGAATGCGTTGAATTCATCTTTAATCTCATCGTTTGTGTTAACGATAACTCCTCCTTTTAGAGGTTCCATAACATAAACGTCTATTCCATGTTCGACACACAACTCATAGCATCTGCGGGATTCTATGGATGGGTCTTCCCAGTCAAGATAATTCAGCTGCAGCTGCACGATATCGATGATGTCAGCGTATTTGTCAAGTACCTTTTCAAGCAGGTCAGCTTTTTCATGGAAACTGAATCCTATCTTTTTGGCAATGCCTGTTTCTTTCATTTTTTCAATGAATTCAAAGCTGTTGTTTTCAACTGCAAGTTTTAGCCAAGGACTGTTTATGTTGTGTATGAAGAGCACATCAAAATAATCTATTCCCAGTCGCTCAAGCATCTCTTTTACAAACTTTTCGTTGTCTTGCGGACTGGTCAATGCCCATGTGGGGATTTTGTCACATATTTGAAATGATTCACGCGGATATCTTTCAACTACAGCTTTTCTAATTGCAATCTCACTTGTTCCGTTGTGGTATGCATAGGATGTATCGAAGTAATTGTATCCCTTTTCCATATAAAGGTCAACCATTTCACAAAACAGTTCCTGGTTGATTGATGTAGGGTCGTTTTCATCTGTTATTGGAAGTCTCATGCATCCGAAACCGAATTTTGATTTGTTGGCCATAATATTTTCTCCTTGATATTAATTGAGTCAAATTATTATTTAAGAATTGTTGAATTCATGCCTATTTATTTTTTTAAATTATTCAGTATTACTTCAATATTACTCAAATATTAAATATCTTTATTAATACATAAAACTAAATTTATAATATTAATATTTATTTAGGAGTGTTAAGATGCATGAATTATCTATGGCTCAGGGCATTATCAATGCGGTTTTAGAAACCGCTCAAAGTAATAATGCTACTGAAGTTACTGAAGTCACTGTTGAAGTCGGCAGACTTGCAATGATTAATCCAGAGCAGTTGCAATTTATTTTAGGAATTTTAGTGGAAAATACCATTATTGAAGATGCAAAAATCATTTTTGAGGAAATTCCTGCTGAAATAGAATGTTATGACTGTGGTTTTAAGGGTGACGCTATTCTTGATGACAGTGACCATTATGCCCCACTTGTTAAATGTCCAGAATGTGACAGTTTGAAAGTTGAAACTTTAAACGGAAAAGATATTGTAGTTAAAAATATTGTAATTGAAAAACCTGATGATGCTTAAATTAATGGAGGAGATAAGATGCACCAAGTAGCAGATGTAGAGGTAGCAAAAAACATCATGGATGCTAATAAAAAATTAGCAGATAAAAACTTAAAAAATTTAGAGGATAAAGGCATTTACTGTGTTGATTTTGTAGGAGCTATAGGATCCGGTAAAACAACATTAATCGAGGAAATCATTGACAATACCGATTATAAAATCGGTGTTCTAGCAGGGGATGTAATCTCCAAATTCGATGCCGGACGTATTGAAAAGCATGATGTTCCTGTTGTTGGATTAAACACTGGTAAAGAATGTCATTTGGATGCTCATTTGGTAGGTCACGGACTTGAAGATTTACCATTGGATGATTTGGACATGGTAATTATTGAAAATGTGGGTAATTTAATTTGTCCTGTAGATTTTGATTTGGGTTCACATTTAAGAATAGTTGTAGTCAGCGTTACCGAAGGTGACGATACCGTCGAAAAACATCCTATCATTTTCCAAACATCAGATGTTGTAGTAATCAACAAGGTCGATTTGGCAGATGCCGTTGGTGCTGATGCAGATAAGATGGTGGCTGACACTCAAAAATTAAATCCTAACGTTAAAGTCATCAAATCCAGCCTAAAACAGGGTGTCGGATTGGATGAAATTATTCAGGTCATCGAGGAAGGTTTGAAAAACTAGATGCTTTTAAATCGGTGGTTTTGTGAAAGTATGGATTGATATTTCAAACGCTCCTCATGTAAGGTTTTTCAAGGATGTAATAAAATACCTTGAAGCCGAAGGGGAGGATGTAATAGTAACCGCACGGCAATTCGGTGATATCCACAAATTAATGGAAATGTATGACATTGATTTCATATCTGTCGGAAAGCATGGCGTAAGCTTATATGATAAATTGAGGGAAAGCACAACCAGGGTTTATAATCTTGTTGATGTGATACATGATGAAAAGGTGGATGTTGCCCTTAGCAAGCATTCTATAGAACTTCCTAGAATTTCATTCGGTCTGGGAATTCCTAGTTTGTACGTTTTAGACAACGAACATGCATTGGCAGCCAACAAGCTGACATTGCCTTTGTGTGATAGAATCATCACACCTAAGATAATTGACATGTGGAAACTTATGAAATTCGGTGCAGATCCAAACACAATCATTTCATATGACGGAACTTCCGAATTAATGCACTTCAAAAGCTTTGAATATAATGACAATGTTTTCAATGATTTGAATTTGGATTTGAAACATAAAAAGACTATCCTAATGAGACCTGAACCTTCACTTGCATCATATCTTGATGCGGATTGCAGAAAATCAGTTTTATCTCCTATTGTCGATGAGTTAAAAAATGTGGCAAACATATTGATTCTGCCAAGATTCAGAGAACAGGCAGAGATTTTTGAAGGAATCGAAAACGTTTCAATATTAAAACCTCCTGTTGATACTTCAAGTATTATCAAAAAAGCCGATTTGGTCATTGGTGCAGGAGGAACCATGAACAGGGAAGCAGCAATACTTCAAACTCCTGTCATTTCATGTTATCCTGGTGAAACATTGTCCGTTGACCAGTATTATATCAACAAGGGACTGATGTACAGGTCTATTGATACTGATGATGTCATCGAAAAGGCATTGGACTTTATTGTAAATCCTCATGAAAAAATTGAGTTGAAAACCGATGACCTGTTCCAGGTAATAATTGATAATTTATATGATTTGGCCAAAAATGGTAAATAGTTTTTTATATTATGATTGTCAAATATCTAATATGGTATTTGATAAAAATTTTTTTTTGGGCTGGTAGCTCAGATGGTAGATCGTCGCCTTGGCATGGCGGAGGCCCCGGGTTCAAATCCCGGTCAGTCCATTTTATATTTTTTTTAAATAACTAATTATTGTGATTAAAATATGTTGTTAATTGCTCAGAATCATTTACAGTTAATTGTAGAAATGGCAGTCATGTTATTTGTAACATGGGTATTTGCCCTTAACTTGATTCCATTATCATTAAGTGTAGTGACCTTCTTATCACTGTTTATTATAGGAGGTTTTACATTTATTTTTGGAGCAGATATCGTTCTTTTAATTGTATCTTCGAGTCAGGCGGAATTTACTCACCCGTTCGGTCCAATAGCATTGCTTGGAGCAGTTGCTGCTTTGGCGTCACTGAAGATAATGAAGGAATCGGGTGTGGATATACGGCCTCTTAGAAGATTTGTAATTTTATTCATCGCAGGTATCACAGTATTCGGTGGATTGATGCACAGGTCATTTTTAATTTTATGGATTTTGGGTTTATTCATAGGTTATCTGATCATTTCAAAGTCTTTCAGGGAAAAATCTTTTTTAACCGGTAAAAGGATATTGATGTTTTTAGGTTTGGCCGGTGCGGGATTCATATTCCTGGAAGTGCTTGCAAGAGTATCTGGAATGACTATCTTTTCACCTATTTTAAGGTTAACAAGAATTGAGCAATACTCATTATCAAGTATTAAAATGGTTTTAAATAACATTCAGTTGATTGGACACAATGCCGATGCTTCCTATTGGGGAGCTGAGGGAACCGCATTTGCTGAAGGGTACATTACCCTGCCGATGCAATTGGTACTGTTCTTCGGATTGCCATTCCCAATGTTTTTCGGTATATTGGTAAACCAAAAAGATACAATCGATTACATGGTTCCGGGTATTTTCGGTTACGGGTTCGACTTTGGATATTTGGGTTTAATCGGACTGATGGTCTTTGTACTCGGTACACTTCTCATAGGTTTTAAGATTTTGACCATGTACAGAGAAAAAAGAGAGAAAAACAACAAGAAATACTTGGGAAGAGAAGTATTGTTAACAGGTGCACTGGCAGCATTTTCCTCACAGGCAATAATTGGTATGTTTGTATTTAACAGAACAATCAATGGTATGGCGCTTTTATCATTCATATTTATAGGAACGATGATTTTAGCTCATGCAGTCACGCTCAAGTCAAGATTATAATGGGGGTATTATATGAAAGCTTTAGTTTTACTTGGATGCCCGGAGACTCCATCACAAACTCCTATGGCAGTTTATGTTTTTAATAAGTTAACCAAAATTGGTTATGACGTTACAATAGCAGCAAACCCTGCGGCTGCAAAATTGGTAAAAATTTCAGATCCTGAAGGTTTTTACAATCTCAACATTGTAGATTTAGAAAGGACTTTGGGAGATATCAGTCAGGGGGATTACGATTTGCTTGTCGGATTTGTCCACAAGGATGCTGCAGCATCATTTTTCGTAACATTTGACCAAATACTTCAGACAAAATCACTTGCACTTGTATTTTCAAGAGATGCTGATGAAGTTGCAGAATTTGTAGAAATGATTGAAGAGAGCGGAAGTAACGCAATAATTGCCTCAGTCAGAGCTTTCCATAATCCGTCTCCAATCAAAGTTAAATTTGACAAAGCAATCAAGGAGTTTGAATAAATGTCATTCTGTTTAGATACTTACTTACAACAATCCGATAATTATGAGATACATGCTTCAAAAGCAGGTTTCAAAGACTGCGCAATGATAATCAGATTCAAAGCTGATGATTTAGTTTATATCAAACCTGGTGATGAAGTATTGGGAGTCAGAGTAATTGGAATTCCTCCAATACCAATAGGTTTTGATCACAACAAGGGAACTGTTTTTCTTCCATACACAAAACCCTGCCACGGTACTTCAGTAGTTGAGTTGCCGATTGATGAGGAAGAAGTTGAAAAAATCAGAAAACTGGATACTGGTAACAAAAAATGAAATCAACTGTAGTTGGAAGCTTTCCCGTAGAGCAAAAAAGTCCGTCTAATGTAAAAGATAAATTGCTTAGTGCATTGGGCGCTTACGATTCTTTCAAGCAATCAATTGAGGATTGCGTTACAAGCCAGCTTGATGCTGGAGTAGATATTGTCTCTGATGGTCAGGTCAGGGATGATATGGTTTCTATTTTTACAAAATATATTCCTGGAATGAAAATCGAGGATGGAAATACTGTCATCGTTTCCAAAATTAAAAAACCCATTCAGGAAATATCAATCGATGATTTGAAATATGCCAAAAAGGTAATGAAAGATTACTATGGTGGAAAGATTCCTGAAGGAAAAGGAATCAAGGGAATCATCACAGGTCCAAATACAATTGTCCACTCTTCCAGAATACAGTCATTTTATAAAAACAAGGAAGATGCAATTATAGATTTGGCCCACAGCTTAAAATTTGAGGTTGATGCCATAGCCAAAAAGGTGGAACCTGTTTACATTCAGGTTGACGAGCCTTTCCTTTCTACAGGAATGGTTGACATGAAAACCGCAAAGGAAGCAATTGACATTCTCCATGAAGGTTTGGAAGTTCCATTGGCTATGCATGTCTGCGGCATTCTGGACAATGCCTTTAAAGACATTTCCAGATTCAATGTGGAGATTTTGGATATGGAATTCGCCGGAAATAATGTTAATCTGGGTGTTCTTGAGAAAAATGCATCACTTCTGGCAGGTAAAAAGGTTGGATTCGGATGTATTGATTCATCAGTAAATGAAGTTGATGACATTGAAGATGTAGAAAATCTTGTCAAAAGCGCTATAGACATTGTTGGTGCTGAAAATTTATTGCTCGATCCCGATTGCGGTTTGAGAAGGGCTCCAAAGGATGTTGCATTTAAAAAACTGCAGATGATGAATCAGATTAAGGACAAATATTCTTAGGCGATCTGATGCCGTTTGAATTTTCTTTCGTGGGTTTGCTTTTTTTGATTATGCTTTTTGTCCCAAATATAGCCTGGAGCAGAAATCTCCCGAAGGATTATGAAAAATTCTCAAAAAATGAAAACAGAATATTGCTCGTATTGGAAAGAATCGGTCAGGTTTTGGTAACTGTATTTTCTCTTTTTAGCGGAGCGGTATTCAGTTTAAATATTCTCTTTTTAGTTTCATTGTTATTGATGATTGTCTATGAGCTGTATTGGCTTAGATACATGAGAGGTTCCAAAACTATGGAAAGAATGTATGCAAACTTTTTAATGATTCCGCTTCCGGGTGCAACACTTCCGGTATGCGCATTCATTTTACTTGGAATCTATTCAAATAATATTTTTTTGACTGTTTCTTCAATAATATTGGGAATTGGCCATATTGGAATCCATCTGATGCATTTTAAAGAAATGAAATATTGATTAGGTTTCCCGGCCATAGAAAAGGTTATTAACTACATGTTTGATAATTATGTATAATTTATATTTTGAGGGATAATATGAAAAAAGATGAAGAAGATATCAATGTTAACAGAAAAAGCGGAGATAGGGTTGATTTTGAAACTCCGTTCATCCAGTCAATATATGACACTATTGATTATTTGAGGGATGAAGCTACTTATATTTTGAGTGATTTGGAAGAAAATGTTGATGATTTGCATATTGAAGAGCTGGGCGAAACTGCCGTTGATCATTTGAGTGATTTTGTAGACGATTTATCCCAGTTAAAGGATGAAGTGTTTGACGGTGACGATTTGGAAGTTGTAAGGGACATGAAGGCTTCACTAAATCGTGATGCGGATTATGTCAGAAGGGCAAAAAGAAAAATGGCCAAATTGTCCCAAGAGGATAAAATGGTCGACTCCTATAAAATCAACATTCGCATAATCGAATTGTGTAACAAGGCAATTAATGTCAACAGCAAAAATAATGAGGCATACTACCTGAAAGGTCGTGCACTGATGAATTTCGGCCAATACGACGAAGCTATCAATCAGTTTATCAAATCCTTGGCTTTGAGTGATGACGTTGAAGTCAGATTGGCGATTGGCGATGCATATAGGTTTAATAACAAGCCGATTGATGCGATTGCTCAGTATGAAATTGTTTTAGAAAAAGATAAAAATTCATTCAAGGCTTTGAAAGGTGAAGCCATTGCCTATTTTGATTTAAAAGAGTATGAAAAATCAAATGAATTATTTAAAAAGGCCGAATCAATCGATTCATTGTATGGTGATGCCCAAAAGATTTGGGATGAATGTAAAAAAAATATTTAAGTTAGTAGATTTTCTACTAACTACCTATATTCATGTTTAAAGTTTTTATCATATAGCTTGGATGCATTAAAATCACCTGGGTCTAACACATCTCCCACCACAATCATTGCAGTCTTCGTAATTTTAGCATCTTTTACTTTTTGTGCAATATCCTTGAGGGTTCCTCTAATTATTTGCTGGTCGGGCCAAGTTGCCTTTTTGACCACTGCAACTGGAGTTGTTTCTTCATAACCTACAAGCAGTTCATCAACCACCTTGTCAATCATGCCTATTCCCAAAAAGATACACATTGTAGCGTGATGTTTGGAAAAGCTTGCAAGGCTTTCACCTTCTGGTTTTGGAGTTCTTCCTTCGGGACGTGTGATGATGACACTTTGTGAAATTTCAGGCAAAGTCAATTCGGCTTCCAGAACACTTGCTGTTCCAAACAGTGAACTAACTCCAGGAATGATTTCATATTCTATGTCATGTTTTTTAAGTTCACGAATCTGTTCTGCAATTGCTCCATAGATGGAAGGATCTCCGGTATGGACACGTGCAACGAGCTTGCCTTCATTAACTGCTTCTGTTATAATTGCATCTGTTTCATCCAAATTCAAGTAGGCACTGTTGTGTATTTCACATCCGTCCTTTGCAGGGCATAAAACTTCCTTGTTGACAAGTGAACCTGCATAAATAATAACATCAGCATTTTCAATTACATTTCTGCCTTTCACGGTTATCAGGTCAGGGTCACCGGGACCTGCACCAACGAATATAACTTTTCCTTTCATGGTTATTTTTTTATTTCAAATATTATTTAATAATTTGGTATCAAAATTGACTTTTAATTTGAGTAAACTTTATTTATATTAAAGATAATTAAAAAATATGGATAATAAAGGTTTTATTTCAATAGAATATTTATTTTCAATCTTTGTTATTTTATTAATAGTCATTTCAGTGTTATTTTTATCACAATCTGCTATAGAATCAACTTTCAATATTGAAGATAGTGTTTCCCATAGGGTGATTCTCGATAATGTTGCAAATGAAATCAGTCAGGTCAATTCCAATGGAAATGGATTTTCAAAAGAGATTAGTTTGCCGTCTGATGGTGGTTATTATGAAATAACTGTTGAAAATAAAAAATTGACGATTGAATATGCTAACAAGAAAGGAGAAACATTGCTTCCACTTTTGAATGTCGATTCAAAGTATAAATTGTATGGTGGAAACAGCTATCTGATTTCAAAAACGGATGAGGGAAAGATAGTGATATCATGATGGGCAGTAAAGGACAGATTAGTGGAGAGTTTTTGCTTTTAACAGGTGTTTTGATATTTGTTTTGATGATTTCAACGATTTTTATCGCAACAGAACTGGAACTGAATACTGCAGTCATTGCTGCTCGAAACGGTGCAACTGAGGGTATGGCATCATCAGCAGGGGCGATTTATACAAAGGATGCATACAGCGATTATGAAAAAAAGGATAATGATTTGCTGATGCCATACTCGGTTGAAATCATTAATGTTTCCTATTCAGATTTGGGATTTGACGGCAATTACGAAAAGAAAAAAATCCAGTTCAAGGTTTATGCAACCTCATCTAAGCAATTGAGTAAAAAAGATTTGGATTCCATAGGTGACAGAATAAATTATAATCTAAGAAAATCACTTGCAATTAGCTTCAACTCGTCATCTTCAACAAACAAACTGTACAATCCGGTTTTCTCACCTCATTATGTATTCACAACAGCTAATGTTAAATGGGTTTAGGAATATATTCTATAACATCCGGTAAGTGATTGTTTAGGGTGATTGAAATTTCAGATGATACTTTCGCAGCTATAGCATCCAAGCTTCAAAACGAATTGGCTGATGTAATACTTGCCAAAAAGGAAATAAATGATTATGAACTGATAGTTTACAAGTATGTATTCATCTCTGAGCTTAAAATTCCATTACAGGAGGATTTCGGATTTGAAATGGATGACGGGTCATTCATATTATACGTCATTCCGGATAATCTGAAGTTTACTGTTCTTAAAAGTCTGGATGATGTTTTCACTAGATTTGAATTGAGCTTCATGGCCAATGAATATGGTCTCTTGAAAGTGAAGTTTGAACTTAAATGTTAAAGATCTTGCGTGCATTGCTTGTAGTTATCTCATCAACTGTGGCAATGTCAATGTTTTTGATTTCAGCTATTTTAGCCACTGCTTTTGTAACGTTTGCAGGTTCGTTTCTCTCTTCTTTTGTCATGGCCAAATATGGACTGTCAGTTTCTGTCAGTACATAATCAAGGTCTATTTTTTCAATCAAATCCTGGTGGTGTTTTGAATAGCATAGCATTGTAGAAAAGCTCATGTATGCATTGTCTCGGGCCATGATTCTTTTGGCGGTTTTAAGGCTGCCTCCATAGCAGTGAAAAACAAAACATGGAATGTCATCATAATCCTCAATGATGTTTACTGCTTTTTTCTCACAGTCCCTTACATGCATAACGATAGGTACCTTATGCTCATTTGCAATGTTGAGAAAGCTTCTGAATATTTCCTGCTGTCTTTCGCGAAGTGCCTTGTCGGTAACATAATAGTAATCCATTCCCACTTCACCTACTGCCACAACATTATTCAGGTTTTCTAAAAGATAATCATGGGCTTGTTCAAGTTCTTCGTCGCTGCAGTTTTGTGAACTTACAGGATGAAAACCAAAAGTCGGATAAATGAATCCTTCATATTCTTTTGAAAGATTTAAAACGTCTCTGTTACTTTCTATACTGTATCCGGATGCTATAATAAGGTCAAGTTTGTCCTGTGCTCTTTTGATAACTTCCTCTCGGTCCTTTTCAAAGTCTTCAAAATCAATATGGCAATGTGTGTCTATCATATTTTCATGCTCCAAATCGTCTGTCTCTTGCCTGATATGACCTTATTGCCCTTATGAAGTCGACTTTTCTAAGTTCAGGCCATAGTGTTTCACAGAAATAAAGCTCGGAGTATGATGACTGCCAAAGCAGAAATCCACTTAGACGCTCTTCTCCGCTGGTTCTGATAATCAGATTAGGATCATCAAGTCCTGCGGTGTATAGGTTTTTGCTGACCAGCTCTTCATCCACATCGTCAATGGATATCTTTCCGTCCTGAACGTCCTGGATGATTTTTTTAAATGAATCGATGATTTCTAAACGTCCGTCATATCCTATCGCTAAATTAAAAAACCTTTTATTGTAATGTTTTGTAGATTCTTCAGCTTCCCTAATTGCTTCACGTACTTTATCAGGCAGCAATTCGGTTCTGCCCACAACCTGCACTTTCACTTCGTTTTTATGAATTTTTTCATGAGTAACTAAACGTTTAAAATTGATTACGAACAGATTCATCAATCCTTCAACTTCATGTTTTGGTCTGTTGAAATTTTCTGTTGAAAAAGCATAGGCAGTTATAATTTCAATTCCAAGTTCGATACTCCAGTCAAGAACTTTTTCCAGCGTGTCAACACCTATTTCATGGCCTTTGACAACATCAATGTTTCCCTGAAGTTTGGAAAATCTTCTGTTTCCATCCATGATTATAGCAACATGTTTTGGCATCTTTTCCGGAACTAAGTCTCTGGATATATACCATTCATATAATCTGTAGAGTATATTTTCTGCCATTTACAACCCCTTAAAATTTTTATATTATATATATTATGTATTTCAATATTTTTAAAGTTTGGCTAAATTGTGTGCTAAAATCAGGCTTCTGAGATAACCTTCTTTGGTTTGGTCACGGCTGGTGTCGATGTAAATTCCATCTATTCCAAAGGTTACCGCACCGCAGCTTGGCCAGGAATTTACTAAAACAAGTGTTCTGAATATTATGTTTCCTATTATTCCATTTGGAGCTATTATGACATTGCATCTGTCGTTTAGAGCCTGTTCTATTAGAATGTAATAGTTTTCAACTTCAAAATCAGTGTTTTGTTTAATCAGTTCTGTGAGCTTTTCGCTGTCTTCGATTGATTTGGAGATTGTTTTGCTTCTTCCGTAATCTCCCTTTCTGCCGTCTGCAAGAACTGCAATTTTAGGTTCTTTTTTAAGTCTTTTTAAAAATTCACCACAGTTAATTGCAATATTTAGTTTTTCATCAAGTGTATTTCCTTCATCGATTCCGACTGGTGTTAGCAGAAATTCACGACCGGCTCCATTGACATATGTTGCCCTTGAAATTTCGGGGTAATGTTTTTTCACCTGTTTGATTACCGTTGATGCCGGAAGGGAGCCCCGTATGACTGCATCAGTATTTTTGTCGAGGATTGCATTTACCAAATCATCATCATTGTATATTAGGCTAATGTCAGCATCGTATTTTATTTTAAAATCCTTGCATGCTTTTAAGATATCCTTGTTTTGTCCTACTCCAATTGCTATATTCATCATTATTATATTGTTTGTTTTTTTTTATTAATTTTTTTTATTTTCAATTATATTTTATCAAATGCGGATATATTTATTAATTAATT
>NZ_JAZQIJ010000160.1:0-12207 GCF_045541095.1 Methanobrevibacter sp. | reverse complement strand
AAATAAATTACATACATTTTAATAAATTATTAAAGTAAAATAATGCAGGGTAGTTTATAAATTCCTAAATCACCAAACTGACATCCACATATACTGCTAAAAAAAGGAAAAAAAGTAAAAATTCCATTTATTTTTTAAATTTTATGGTCTTTTTAACTTTGTTTTTTAGATAAGTTACCTGATAGGTGTACTTCTTGCCAACCTTAAGCTTATTATATACATTCTTTTTGATTGTGAAAGTAGCTACACCTTTCTTATTGGTTTTTGCCTTGAATGTCTTCTTGTTAAATTTTAAAGTTAGCTTTTTGCTTTTCAGATATTTGCCGTTGACCTTTTTAAGGGTAACTTTAATCTTGATGGATTTTGCAGACTTTTTGGCATTTACATTCTTGGCTGCAACTATACTTTTTACAACTACCTTATTTGTGGCTTTCAAAGTACCATAGACCGCTTTAACAGTATATGTTTTTGGAATAAATGAAATTTTTAAACTAGCATAACCGTTTGCATCAGTAGTTCTGGTGTAAGTCTTGCCGTTTATTGTAATCTTAACAGTCTGATTAGCAAACCCATTTCCGTCCTTAGTCAATCTAACCTTATAATATTTGCCGCTTGTGTAAAGCATGGACAAGTTAGATCCAGCCAATTTAATCACAGGAACATGTACAACAACTGTTGTACTTTTGACGATTGGAGAATATTTGTCATCTCCTGAATATGCAACTGTAATATTGTGGCTGCCTTCAGCTAATTTTGGAACGTTTACAGTAGCTTTACCATCAATTAAAGTTGCAGTATAGTTTACTCCATCAATTGTAACGGTTAATGTTCCAGTTGCATCACTTGGAAGTGAAATGCTGTAGCTTGACGCTTCACCGGATTCCGGAACCACGATGTCAATGGTTTCATTGCTTGGTGGGACTATTACCTTTGAAACTGCAAATGAAGTAGTGTTTATGCAATCCTCATAGTTATCTGAACTGAATTGTGCGGTAACAGTATAGTTTCCAACTTCAAGATCGGGAACTGAAATAACACATTCACCATTTTTAACCGTGCCTTTGTAGGTTTTACCGTTGATGTCAACTAATACATTACCGTCAACATCATCAAGAATGCTGACATTGATTATTGCAGTTTCACCGACAGTTATATTATTAGCATGAACGATTAAATCTGTTTGAAGCTTTTTAACAGTGAAATTAGATGACACCTCTTGTGCATTAAACCTTAAATCCCCGCCGTAGGTTACTTTAACTGTGTGTACCCCTGACTGTAAACCTGTTAGAGTTTTGGTAATTATTCCCTGGTCTTTGATTGATTGTGTGGAAGAATCATCATCAATTTGAATAGTCAAATCACCGCAGCTCTGATTGTCAACAGTGATAATTACTGTAACATTTTCACCAAATTTAACGTCCTGAACATCAATGTTTACTTTAGGGTCTTTTAGAGGAGCGTTTGTCAATGCAATCAAGCCGTCAGCAGTTGAAATATAAATTATGCCATTTTTATCCATTACCGGAGTTCCTATGATTTCACTTCCGATGTAAGATTTCCATAATGCTTTTCCCTCACTGTCAAATGCGTAAAACATGTCATTTGAACCGACATAAACTGTTCCATCATTTCCAACGAGAATGCCTAATGTGAAAGTCAGATTGGACACTAATGTTTCACTGCCGTCAACAAGGTCATATTTATACAGTTTTCCATTGGCGTTAATTAAATAAAGACCTGATTCATCATCCAATGCCAGGTATTTTCCTGCACCATCGCTTATTGAGGTTTTCCAGATGATACCTCCTTGCGGTGAGATTTCAACAATATTGTTGTCCAGTACTGCATAAATCATATTTCCAGGACCGATTACTGGCCTGATTCCTTGCGTATTTCCTTTAACACTTGACAAGATCTGATTGTTTGTAAGGTCAATTATTTTAATGCTGTCATCACATGCAACTATGGCCAAATTATTCTCTAAGATTACAGGTGCTGAAATCGGACGTGATTTTGCCAGGGAAATTGCAGCAGGATTACCTCCTTTTTCCCAAAGCCTGTATGGAACAATTATCAGTTTATAATCTTCTGATGCATAGATGTATTCGCTTGAAATGAAAACATTTCCATTTGAATCTACGACCGGTTCGAAATAACTTGATCCAAGGTATATGTTGGAGTTTCCGTATTTTTCACCGGTTGTCTGGTTGATGAAATTGAGTGTGTTTCCTGCCTGAGGAATTATTAAAACGTCACGACCTATTGATATTCCTGAAAGATTACCGTCACCGTTTAAAGTTCTGTTCCACACCAGTTTACCATCTTTATTTATAGCAAATACTTCTTTAGAAGTAATTATATAAACATTGCCGTTGCTGTCAATTGCAATATTTCCGACAACTTCACCACTTATTTTGAATTGCCATAGAATTTCACCATTTACTTCACTGTCATAAGGAGATTTGCCAGTATTTTGAGTATCATAACCCTCATTTGACCATTGAGGAACTTCAAAGTCTGAAACAGTGAAACTGATATTGTTTTCGACAGTTTCATAGTTTTCACTTTCCAAAACAGCTGAAACATCATATGTTCCAACTGCCAAATCGGATACAGTTAATAAAACCCTTCCAGTTCTTGGAATTGATTTTGTAGTGCTTTGATTGTTATAACTGATTGTAACAGAACCTGTTACTCCGCTTTTTACAGTCACTTCAATGCTTGCATCATGGCCTATCATGATACTGTTTACATTAATATTTAACGGAGTAGTGTCTTTTGCTACATTAAATGAAGTAGAATTTGTATTTGGTTTGAAAATATTGTCTCCACTGTAATACACATCAACTGTTTTTTCTCCGGAATCAAGTTTTGAAACAGTTAGGATAGCCTGGCCGTTTTCAACCACAGAAGTTTTATTATCACCATTAATGCTGACGGTGACATTTCCGGTTGCTGATTCGTCCAATATTATTTTAACAACTGCATCCTGGCCGTAGACAATATCTTCAACACTGACATGAATGGCAGTATCCAGCTTGTCCACCTCGAATTTTGCTGAATCCTTACTTGAAACGTATTTATAGTCACCGTTATAGATTGCCTGAATATCATAGTCTCCCCTTGAAATAGAAGAGAGTGTATATGTGGCTTTTGAATCAGTTAAAGTTAAGGTTTCTTCTTTATTGTTAATTATCAATGTTATGTTTCCGGTTGCTCCCGGTGTGACATTGACTGTTAGGATTACATCCCTGCCAACTTCAATCTGGCCAACTGACAATGTTGTAGTTGAGTTGTATTTATTGACAGAGAAATAAATGTCTTTTACAACTTTTGAATAGTATTCATCACCTGAATATGTAACAGTTCCCGAATAGTCACCTGAAGCCAAATCGGATAATGTAAATACTGTTTCACCGCCAGTAATATCCTTTGTTTCAGTGATATTTCCAACTTTAACCGTAAGGCTTCCGGTAGCGTCGCCGGATAATTTTATTGTAATTGTCTCATCATTATCAACTGAAATATTTGTGACAGTTACAGTCATTTCCGGTTTTTGTCTGGCTTCAGTGAAGTTTATAACATCACGAACACTTTCATAACTTGCTGTTAGAGTTGCTTCAGCTTCATTTAAAGTGAATTCTGCCTGTGCCATTCCATATACAAGTGTGACTTCTTTCTGGTCGGATTTACCTCCTGTTGTTGAAATGGAAAGTCTGACAGTAGGAAGATTTCCTGAATCCCAATAGGTAATGTTTCCCTCATTTGTGTATGCATTGTTGAGATTAAAGTATACTTGTGCACTTTCACCTAAAAACATTGAGGTGGTATTGGCAGAAACGTTTAAAAATAGCCAATTGTCGCAATGAGATGATGAACTTACAGGTACGCTTGAATTATAATTTTCCTGAGTGTTTCCAAACCAGTTTCCGGTTACATAAATATTTTTAAGGTTTGTAGAGGATTTGGAGTTGAAAAGCACTTTATTGTTGTTTTCATAGACATTTCCTAAAAATATAGAATCTGCAATATGAATTTCAGTGGAAGTTAATATTAAAGCTCCATTTTTACCGGAATCGGTGTTGTTAAGGAATAATGATGATTTAAGGTCAAGTATTCCATTGTCATACATGTAAATTCCGGATGATCCGTCATTTCCTACATTGTTTGTGAATATACAATCTGAGATAAGCAGAGTATTCAATTTGCTTTTATCAAGTGCCTTGAAATAAATGCATCCTTCTTTAACAATATTGTTTGAAAATATTGAATTTGTAATAGCTGTTTTAAATCCTAAAGATGATTTAATCAAAGCATTTGTTTTAGTCGAATCTGCAGTATTTTCTACAAATGCAGAAGAATCTATTACATAATTATTTGCCTGAATTAGTATTCCGTTGTTTTTAACAAATTCCAGATTGCTTGACTCGATTGAACCTCCAGTTTCAATTAAAGTATTATATGTATTTGAATCGAAAGTACAGTTTTCTAAAGTCAGTATTCCGCTTGAATGTTTTATGATTCTTTCAGATGAAGATGATGCCTGTTTTGAATTTTTAAACACAATATTTTTGAGTTCGACATCAACATCACCGAAAGTGAATATGTTGCCTTTAGATGAAAATGTCGCATCTTCACCTGTGATTGATAAATTATAATTAACGTTGAGATTTGTCTCCTTGAATGTTCCGTCAACTATCCAGATGTTACCAGTTGTTCTTGCAAGTTCAACTGCCTTTGCAATTGTTGAAACTGGACTTTCTTTTGATCCGTTATTTGAATCACTGCCTGATTTTTGTGAGACATAAATATATTCTCTAGGCAAACCTACAGAAACCTCGTTACTTTGACTAGTTGATATAGATGGAACTACATAAACTTGGGCTTTTTCAACATTTTTTAAATTCAAAGTAAAATCAGTTGAATTTACAGTCTTGAGATAAACCCCATCCATGTAAACATCATAGCCAGATTTCTCCAAAATATCTGAATCATAGTAATTAGGATACTTAAGAGCAGCATCAATGTGGAGGGTTACCTCATCACCTATCCTATCCTCAGCAGTAAGCTTGAGTTTGGAAAATATCATTGAGTTTGCCAAATAATAGTTATCCCTAAGTTCACACTTGGAGTTGTAGTCAAGCTTAAGTACCAATACATCTTCTACACGAGTATGGTTAATGAATCTGTTTCCTATCAGTGTAACATCAGGTGAACCGTAAAGTGAGCCTTGAGAGATTGCACATATAGCAGTACCTATGGAAGCACTGTTTTTGATGAATGTAGTATTCAATACAGTAAGGTCACCTTCATCCATAATAGATATTGCACCACCACGACCTAAACCTGTAGTAGACTCATTAGTGAATGCCCAGCATAAGTTCTCATTGTTTTCAAACAGGGAGTCTTCAACATGTATGTATGGTGAGTGGAGATACTTACATGCACCTATTGCACCACCACCATTATTGGTAGTACAGTTGTTACCTTTAAATACTGTGTTGAATATCTGTAAGTAACTATATGTATATAGTGCACCACCATTCCAACCTGCAGTATTGTCTGTAAAGTTGGAATCATATATGGTAGTATTTGCACCACCATGTGTATGTATTGCACCTGCCCACCAGAATGCTGCATTTCTGTAGAATGTGGAATTTCTAACCACAAGCACACCACAGTTATTTATACAGCCCGGTTCTGTTCTTGCGAAGTTGCCTTCAAAGTAACAGTCCTGAACAAGACCACGGGCATGAGTGCATATGTCAGTAGGGTCATCTTTAGGATCATATAAACTAAATACACCAAAGTCAGAAGTAATGTTGGTAAATGAGCAGTTGCTTAATGTGACATCACCTCTTAAAAGATAAACGACAGATGAATGTCCTCCGGTCATTGTGATGTTGTCGAAAATACAGTTGTCAATATAGTTGTTTGCATTTCCTGCCATCTGCAGAAATCCTGCGTTAGGCTGAAATTCAGAGGAAATCCATTTAAATGTAATGTCTTTTAATGTAATTCCAATGCCTGAATATTCAGGAACATTAATTGCAAGATAGTTTATGGTTCTTGCATTAGGAGAAGAATCCCCAAAATAAGCTCCTTCACTACCTATGATTGTTACATTATTATTGACTTTAATCTGATAGCTTTCATCGGTTAAATCTGTTGGATAATAACTGGTATTCTCTTTAAGCTTCAAAACATAATTATTATCATCCAAAGAACAGTAATACTGCAAATCATCCCAATTTTCCACTACAATCTCTTCTGATGAACCTACTATTTCATCATCCACAGTCATTTCAATATCTTGGGACAAATCATCACTGATTTGATTTACAGCAGTGTCGTTTAATTCGCTGGCTGATACACTTCCCATTGAAACAATGAAAAAAAGCAGTACCCCCAACAATAAATATTTTTTATATGACCTCATTATTACAACCCACTTTACAAATATTTAATATAACATTAGTATGTATGTAAAAAGAGTTATATAAAGTTTTCAAATATAATTGAAAAAAAATAGAAAAAAGGTTAAATTAACCTTTATTTTTTGATTTTTATGGTGTTTTTGATTTTTGATTTTCCATAAAATGAATAAATCTTATAAGAACCGACCTTCAGTTTTAGCTTAATAGTGATTGTAGCCACACCTTTCTTGTTGGTTTTGGCCACATATTTTTTGCCCTTGATTTTGAAGGTTATTTTTTTACCTTTCAAAGGTTTTCCTTTACTGTTAACAAGTTTAGCCTTGAACTTATAGGATTTGGCTTTTTTCTTGGAAATGTTTTTGGCAGTTAAAACAGGCTTGACAGTAATCTTATTGGATACCTTATATCCCCCATATGTTGTTGTGATTGTGTATTTACCTGATTTCAACTTAATAGCCAATGCAGCATAACCTTTTTTGTCTGTTTTGACATTATGAGTCTTACCGGCTATTTTCATGGATACGATTTTGCCTGCACCGACAGGTTTACCCTCATCATTCAAAATAAGCACCCTGAATTTGGTTCCGCTGAATGCATATATTGCAATGTTCTTATTATTTGTAATTTTTGGATAAACTGTAATGTTTTCGCATAAAACCTGTCCATTTACAGGATTTATGAAAGTAAATACATAAGTTCCAGGTTTTTGTGGGAGTTTGATGTTTAATACACCATTTTCATCAGTGGATGCATTATAATCAATGCCATCCAAAGAATAGGAAACTTCCTTATTGCTTAACGGTGAGCCGTCAATATCCAATAGTTTAACTGAATATGAATCCGCAGTTCTAACCGCACTGTCATTTGTGATGACTGAAGTCATGACATTTATCATATGGCTTGAATTACATCCGAAATAACTGTTTGCAAGGCCGCCATAATCAATTTCAATTGGATACTCACCGTCAGTTAAGTTAACGATTATTGATGCAACACCATTATCATCAGTAGTTCTGATGTACATCCTGCCATTCAATTTAAAGACAACATTTTCATCGTTTAAAGGATTGTTATTTATATCTACCAGTTTTATTTTATATTCCGCACCGCTTTGTGAGTAAGTATTCAAATTATCTGCAATAATCCTGGTATCAGCCATATTGATTGTGAACTCTTCTGATATGTTATCGCAATAATATAAATCGCTATCTAGGGATACATTTAAATCATATTTTCCATTGGAAAGATTATTGACAAGCAAAAAGCATTTTAAATTATCTAAAAGAACAGGATATGTTTTTTCATTGATTTTTACTGTTAGATTTTCACCAATAATCTCAGAAGCATTAATAAATAAATGTATACTGTCAAAAATTTGAACAACCTCTATTTCAAGATCTATTTTGGTTTTAACAGTTATGTTAAATGTTTTAGATGTTTTGAAATAGTTTGTGCTACCTTCAAAATCAGCAATCAAATCATAAACTCCTCCAGTGAGTTTAATTGGAATGAATATATCTCCATTTTCATCACTGATATAACTTCCGGAGAGATTATTAACAGTTACGCTAACTTGCTGATTTGAAATAGGATTTGCGTCAATGTCTGTTAATTTGATTGTATAAATGCCTGAACCGTCATCAAGACATGTGAAATCATCGCCAATGAACTGACTGGCTTTTACATCTACAGTGAAATTGCCAGATACAGGTTCTGATTCATAAACGTTTTCATCCAGATAACATGTGAAGTCATAATTTCCATTATCCAAATTATACAAGTCCAATACTGCAACACCATCCATTATATCGATTTCATGGATAACGTTGTCCACTTTAATAAATGCTGTGCCGTTAATAAGTTTAGATAAATAAATTCCTATAGTGACATTATTTCCAAAACTGTCAGTGCTATAATGAATTTCAACATTCATTTTGATATTGATTTTTGTCAGGTTAGCTGATTTGAAATGATTATCATCTCCATTGAATGCAACTTCCACATCATATTCGCCAGAAGGTAATGTAATCGGAAGGACAACCTGACCGTTTTCGTCAGTTTGCACTGAATGCGCATTTCCATTAATTTTAAATTCAACAGTTCTGTTTGAAAGCGGAATTCCATCATCATCTGTTAAAAATACTGTATAATTTATTGGTTCATCTTCTACAGCTGTCAAATCATCTGCTAATATCAATGTATTTTTAACGTCAACAACAAATTGGCTTTCAAAAGTATTGAAGTCGTATTCATCCGGATTTAAACATAATGTTACGTTATAAACATTATTTTCCAAATCAGATAAGTTCACAACAGCACTTCCGCTGATTGCTTCAAGTTGTTGAGTTTTATTATTGATAATAACAGTCAATGCATCAGTGACATTTTTAGACAACCCAATTATTAAAGAAACATTGTTTGCTTGTCTTTCGACATTCAAATCAAAGTCAACTTTGGTTTTTACTTTAATGTCGGATGAAATTTCACTGCTTAAATAATCATTGTCTCCTGAAAATGTAATATCCAAGTCATAATTGCCCGGATTTAAATGAATAGGCATTACAGCCTGACCGTTGACATCTGTTGTAGAGTTATATGAATTTCCATTTAAAATGAATTCAATTGATTTGTTTGACAATGCAACACCTTGCCAATCAAGCAATGTAACGTTATAATCAATAGCGTCATCATCATTAATCACCAAGTTGTCCGCAACAATCCGAGTCTTTTTAATATCAATTGAAAATGAATAATTCAGGGTTTTGTTCACATAGATTGAATTGATTGGGAAAATCATATTCAAGCATACATTATAGATGCCATAATCCAAATCAGATAAATCAATACTTGAGTTTCCGTTTTCGAATTGAATACTTTGTTCGGAGTCATTTATTGTCAGAACCGCTTCAGCATTGATTTTATCATTTGCAATGAACTCCAAAGTCACATTGTTTAATGTTTTTATAACATTCAAATCAACATCAATATCTGATTTTTCGACCTCGACAGAAGTATAATTCATTGATGAAGCGTAACCGTCCCCTTCAAATATGGCGTATACATCGTTGAAGAGATTTAAAAAATGATATGGAAGTACAGCGACTCCATTTAAAACATCAACATCGTAATTTTCTTCATCGATATTGAATGTTACAACACCACTTTTGACCATATTTCCGTATTGGTCCATGACTGTTGCTGTGACATTTCTAATATCTGATTCCGCCTGGTCAACTGAAAGGTTAAGGATTGTTGTAATTTCAGATAAAAATGTGAATGCTTTGATGCATGCAACCTGTGATGCATAGTTATGGCCTGAATATTGCCAGTTTAGGTTAAAGAGATCCTGCCAGTTTTTACCGTCAACGCTTGTATATGAAATTCCAGGTTTATACATGACTTTATTGAAATTGACTGCTTCTGAAATTGGAAAACCTGCATTGCCTTTAACCATAACATTGAAGACCACTTCAAAGATATCGCCAATCTTTAACGGAATATTTTCATCCAAATCGATTGTATAATAACCAGGATTTGAACTTCCATCTTGTCTCAGCACCAGATTGTCATTTACATATATTGAAACTGTCCAATTTGTGAGATTCATGAAATATGTTGAAACCGCAGCAAGATATTCATCATCACTTGCAGTGAATACGTTCTTATACCAGATGCTTGAAGATTCATTTAAAAAGAAATCTGATTCCCCTGGAATGTCATACTGGTAGTTTTTATCATATCTGATTGTATCATTGAAAATTATTGTATATGATGCATCATAAATTCCAGGCTGAGCGAATTTTGTATCATAATATGATACATAGAAATATCCGTTTTCACCCCAGCTAGGTCCCCAGCTGTTTCTGACAATCCATGCACCATCTCCCGGGATTGAGCTTCCCCATTTGAAGTTGCTTCTTGAATAGTTATCATCCCAACCGACAATGGTTACTTCATGGTTTGTAGCTACATTTGAAAAACAATAGTATCCGTTTGTGGAAGCATCATAATAATTGGAATAATAAGCCATACCTGTTCCGACAGCTCCATACTGCATCAATGCCTTTTTGATTGCATCATTGTCAGTGTAATTGTCACGTTTTAAAAACATTATGTTTTGAACATGAGCAATACTGTTTAAAACAGGAGATAAAATTGATTTATCATCAAGCAAATCTTCCATTTCACTTACAGGACCAAGCCAGCTTGTAAGGTATCCCCATGGCATGTAGTCATATCCCCCATCGTTTGTATTTAAAATCCAACCATAATCAGAATAGCATGCCATGAGATTTTTCATATTCTCTTCAGACAAGTCCAGATTTTCACCGCCTGCCTTTAGAATACATGATTCCAGAACTGCTATAGCAGTAAAAGCCCAGCAGTTACTGCTTGACTCCTGATCTTTAACTGTTGTTGTTAATCCTTCATCATACAGATTGAAATAAGAAGGCAGAGCAGTGATTTGTTGAGGAGTTACCTTATACATTGTGTAATTTGAATTTCCGATGCTAAGGTTTATCAGTGAAGTGTCAAAGACATTGTCACTGAAGTAGGCATGATTGTCTTTATAGAAATTATAAGCAACTATAGGGATTTTCAATTTATTTAAAACTGAATAAACAGCCCCTCCACAGTTTATAGCATGATTATCAAAGAAATTGTTCATCCTCAAAAGCAGACTTGTGGAGTTGTCAACAAAGAGAGCTCCACCGTTACGAGCGGAATTGTTGATGAATTTAGAGCTTGTTAGAGAAAAATCACCATACATATGATATATTGCACCGCCGTCCCAGCTTGCTGTGTTGTTTTCAGCATAGATATTGTTCAAATTCATTGAAGTTTTAAGTGAGGTTATTGCTGAGCCGAATGTTGCTGATGAATTTATAAAATCTGTGTCTTTAACCGTAAGAGAAGATTCCCTGATATAAACCGCTCCTCCGGCATCATTTATGGATTCTGAATTGTAGAATCTTGATTTGGAAATGCTAACATTTCCTGTATTTTCACATGCAATTGCTCCTCCGAAATTGTATGCAAGGTTATTGATGAACACTGAATCACTAATATCCAATGCCCCTGAACCCATATATATTGCACCGCCATATACCGCATAGTTTTCAAGGAAAGTACAGTTTTTCAACTGGACAACTGCATTTGGAAAATCCTGTGGAGTATAGATTGCCCCACCGAAGTTGTTTCCATAGCTGTCATAACGTGAACCGACAGCATATGAAAATACAGAGTTTTCAGCTGTCAGCATGCCGTGATTGGTAATGGACATGTCCATAAAGGTCACATTATGAATGCTCAGATAAGTGGAAACGGTAAATCCTACACCAGGATATGAAATGACAGTCTTTTGCGGATTTGTTCCATAAATGTTAACCCTTTCAATGTTTTTTGCTGTATCAAGTTCATATTCACCATCAGCAAGATACAGATTAGCGTTTGCATGAATCCTGTCTGATGTCAAATATTTATACGGATTTGAAGCAGATCCGTCACCATCCTCTTCAGCTGATGCATTGAAATAATAATCATTGGATGCCTTTAAAACATCATCTTCTACATAAACAGATGCAATATCACTATTGTGTACAATATCTTCGCTTAAAACTGTCTCATTATCCAGAGCAAATGCATTTGGAATAGTTACACACAGCAACAGTAATAATGCAATAAGAATAATTAACTTATTTAATCTCAACAAGTTTTTAACCCCCATATAAAACATCGTTTATACTAATTTAATGTATATTTTTTATAT
>NZ_JAZQIJ010000159.1:0-10927 GCF_045541095.1 Methanobrevibacter sp. | reverse complement strand
AAAATATATTCAATAGTAAACTATTTAAATGATATTTTACTAATTACTATTGTTGAATATTTTTATGGAATATTTCCATATCGGACATTCCATTTGAATATTGATTCTATTTTTGATTTTTCATTGCCTCGGTGGCTCAGTCTGGTAGAGCGCGAGACTTGTAATCTCGTGGTCGCGGGTTCAATTCCCGTCCGGGGCTTTATATAATTTGATTGTGTAATTTGAGTCAGTTATATGATTTTACTAATCAGTTATATGATTTACCAAAACATTTATATATTATGGTAATATAAAATAAGTATGTTGTATAAATATTGTTGGGACCATAGGGTAGCTTGGTCGATCCTTTGGGCTTTGGGAGCCTGAGACTCCGGTTCAAATCCGGGCGGACCCATTTTCCCGCCTTAGCTCAATTTGGCAGAGCGTTGGACTGTAGATCCAAATGTTGCTGGTTCAAGTCCGGCAGGCGGGATTTCAATTTATTTATTTGTCATCATATTTTATTTTTTATAAAATGTGGGGTTTTACCCAAACATTTATATATGATGAAAATTATAGTAATTGATAGTGTATTATTTACACGTACTATATATTGTATGAGTTGCCCTGGTGGTGTAGGGGCTATCATGTGGGCCTGTCGAGCCCGCGACTCGGGTTCAAATCCCGGCCAGGGCGCGTCATGTTCGTGTATAGTATATTTGTCTTATAGGCCTGTAGCTCAGTCTGGCAGAGCGCTTGGCTTTTAACCAAGCGGCCGCGGGTTCAATTCCCGTCAGGCCTGTTTCTAATTTTATATTTTAAACTTTTCTATCTGGAGGAAAAAATTTGAAAATTGATATTCAAAACCATAAGCTTGTACCCAAGCATGAAATCATGACCGAAGATGAAATTTCACAAGAATTTGGCGATGTTGATTATGATTTTAAAGACCTTCCAAAAATAAGGGCTAATGATCCTGTTGTGGAAGAGATTGGGGCTAAATCAGGTGATGTTTTAAGAATTACTCGTGAAAGTCAAACTGCAGGAGAATTCATTACTTATAGAATTGTCGAAGGATAATTTTAGTTTTTATATAATTTTAGAGAGTGAAATTTAATATAGTATAATTTCTGTATTTTTTTGTTTTTAGAAATTCATTATAATAAATTTGAACTTAGTTTGAGAGGAATTATCTTAAAAGATAGTTAGGAGTAAATTAAGAATAATGATTAAATGAATTAGTTAGGTTCATATCCCTAATATAGTGTTATTTTTGTTTATTTATTATTTTTATTGCGTACGTAATGCTGGAGGATGTCCATGACAGAGAATAACTGGAAATTAGTTGATGCATTTTTTGATAAGTATGATTTGGTTGATCATCACATCAAGTCATACAACGATTTTGTAAACAATAGGATTCAGAATATCATCGATATTACCGAACCTATATCATTAGATGACGGAAAATACACTTTAAAAACTGGTAAAGTTCGTATTGAAAAACCATCTAATAAGGAAGCAGATGGATCCAGTAGTGAAATCGATCCAACTGAAGCAAGACTTAGAAACTTAAACTATTCTGCTGACATGTACCTGGAAATGGCATTGAATGAAGAAGGAGAAGACAATCCTTTGGAAGAAGTATACATCGGTGAATTGCCGGTCATGCTTAAATCAGACATTTGCCATCTCTGCGGTCTTAGTGCAGAAGAATTAATTGAAAAACATGAAGACCCTCAAGATTTAGGAGGTTATTTCATTGTAAACGGTTCCGAAAGGGCTGTAGTTACCATGGAAGAGATTGCTCCAAACAAAATCATTCTTGAACGTTTAGGTACTGTTGAAGAAAGGCACGCTAAAGCTGTTGTAACTTCAATCAAAAGTGGTTTTAGAGCAAGAATTACTTTGGAATACAAAAAACCTCGTAAAAACGGTGTGTTCTTAAGAATTTCATTCCCATATCTTCCTGGAGAAATTCCACTTGTTATCTTATTAAGAGCACTTGGTTTGGCTACAGATCAGGAAATTATTCAGGCCATTTCCGATGATAACAACTTCCAAATGATGATTGCGGATGATATTCAGGTTTCACTTGAAGCATTGAAACTTGACCAAAACGAAATGGACGGTATGACTCTTGAAGAAAGAAGGGAGTACATGCAAAATGCCGCTATCAAATACATCGGTAACAGGGTAGCTAAAAACATGCCTAAAGATTATCGTATAAAACGTGCAACCGATGTCATTAACCGTTATTTATTACCTCATATGGGTACTGAGCAAGAAAGATGCTATGATAAAGCTATTTATCTTGCTGAAATGACCGAAATGTTACTTGAAGTTATTGAAGAAAAAAGAGAACCTCACGATAAGGACCACTATACCAACAAAAGGCTCAGAGTTTCTGGTGACTTGATGGAAGACCTGTTTAGAGTAGCTTTCACCAACTTGACAAGAGATATGAGCTATCAGCTTGAAAGAAGTCTTTCCCGTGGTAAGGAACTTTCAATCAAACAGGCTGTCCGTAGTGATGTTTTAACTGAAAACATCAAGCACGCTATCGCAACCGGTAACTGGGTAGGTGGAAGAGCCGGTGTAAGTCAGCTGCTTGACAGGACAAGTTACATGGGTACCCTTTCTCACTTGAGACGTGTAGTGTCTCCATTGACAAGAAGCCAACCTCACTTTGAAGCAAGAGATTTGCACCCAACACAGTTCGGTAAAATATGTCCTAACGAAACTCCGGAAGGGCCTAACTGTGGTCTGGTTAAAAACTTGGCTTTGATGTGTAATATTTCTGAAGGCTCAGACGAAAAAGAGATTATTAAAGTTATTGAAACTATGGATGTTGATTTGATTTAAGGAGGTGAGATGTTGGCAAAAATAAGTTTAGAAGAAGCTCTTGAGTTTTTCGGGTTTGATGAAACTGCTAATTATAAAGATATTAAAGACAAAAGAGATGAGCTTTTAAAAGGTAATCCTGAAGAACAAGAGTTAAATGATATTAATAGTAATTTTGATGTAATTAAAGAATATTTCCAATCAAAAGAAGAGTCTGCATCTGATGATGAACCTGCTGGTGATCATCCGGAAGGCACTGATGGAACCGAAATAAAAAAGGTTACAGAAGGACCGGGCGATATAACCAAAACAGGAGATGTCTCAATTTCCATCATTGATGAAAACAGCGATAATGTAGCAAAAGCGGATGTAATCCTGTCAAATGATAACGATAAATTTGAAAGGACTACTGGAAAAGCTGGAGGATGCAACTTCAAAGGCACTCCATTCGGCGAGTATGATGTTGCCGTTACTGCTGAAGGTTACAATGAGTTTTCCGGCAAAATCACAGTTGATGATGATGAAATAGAAAAGGAATTAACCATCATGTCTGTAGGTGGAGATGTTGAACATGCTGTGAATGTTGAATTTTCAGTTGACGATGAAAAAACAGGTTCCGATGTTTCAGGTGCAAGTATCCTTGTTTACAATGATAATGAGGTAGAGTTCTCTGCTGTGACAGATGAAACTGGTGTTTGCACAATTGTAAATGTCGCAGAAGGTGATTATGAAGTGATTGTTACCGCAGAAAATTATGAAGACTATTCAGGTAAAATCACCGTAGATAAAGATGACGATACCTTCAATTTCGTTCTCAATCCTATTGCTGTTGATGTAAAAATTTCAGTAATGGGTGACGATGGCTCTGTAATTTCAGGAGCAAGTGTGGATCTGTCAGATGAATCTGCAATCACAGATGCTTCCGGTGATTGTGTCTTTAAAAATGTTTCATTCGGTGAATATTCCCTTGAAGTTGTAGCAGACGGATTCCTTAATCATTCAAATGAGATTACCATTAATGAAGATGTAACCGAATTAAATATTACTCTTGAATCTGATTCCCCTAAAGGTCCTAAAACCAAAATCTATATCAACGGTGAACTTTTAGGTTACTGTAACAATCCTGAAGAATTCACTCAGGAAATGAGAGAAAAAAGAAGGGCTGGAATCGTTGACCATGAAATGAACATTACTTACTACAAGGACAACAATGAGATTTACATATTCAACGACCCTGGTAGGGCAAGAAGACCTTTAATTATCGTTAAAGATGGTGCACCTCTCCTTAAAGAAGAACATTTAAACAAAGTGGCTAACGGAAAATTGAAATGGGATGACCTCATAAACAACGGTCTTATAGAATATCTGGACGCCGAAGAAGAGGAAAACTCCTACATTGCAATGACTTTGGCTGACCTTGAAGACCCTGAAGTCGATGAACACACTCACCTTGAAATCGACCCTGCTACAATGCTTGGAATCTGTGCAGGTATTATTCCGTTCTCAGACCACAACTCATCTCCAAGGAACACCATGGAAGCGGGTATGACAAAACAGGCTTTAGGTTTATATGTCTCAAACTATGCATTACGTACCGATACCAGAGCTCACCTATTGCATCATCCTCAAACTCCAATCGTTAAAACACGTATTATTGATTCAACTAATTACGACTTAAGACCATCCGGTCAGAACTTTGTTGTTGCACTGATGTCCTACGAAGGATATAACATGGAGGACGCAATGGTCATCAACAAGGGTTCACTTGAAAGGGGTCTTGCAAGATCCTCATTCTTCAGGGCATATGACACTTCAGAGAAAAGGTATGCCGGTGGTCAGGTTGATAAATTTGAAGTTCCGGACAAAAACATCAAAGGATACCGTTCAGAAGAGGCTTACAGAAACCTTGATGAAGACGGTGTCGTAAATCCTGAATCCATCGTAAAATCAGGTGATGTATTGATTGGAAAAACATCCCCTCCAAGATTCCTTGAAGAGGATTTCGGATCTGTTGCTGACAGAAGAAGGGAAACTTCCGTTACCGTAAGACATGGTGAAAAAGGTATCGTTGATGCGGTTCTTTTATCCGAAACCGTTGAAGGTTCAAGACTTGCCAAAATCAGAGTAAGGGATACAAGACAGCCTGAATTCGGTGATAAATTCGCATCAAGACACGGTCAGAAAGGGGTTGTCGGTTTAATCCTGTCCCCAGAAGATGTTCCGTTCACAGAATTCGGTGTCGTTCCGGACCTTATAGTCAATCCTCACGCTATTCCTTCCAGGATGTCCATCGGTCAGGTACTGGAAATGGTTGCAGGTAAGGCAGGTTGTCTTGAAGGTGAACGTGTTGACGCAACTCCGTTCAACCAGGCACTTGAAGACGAACTTAAACAGCAACTTATCGGTCACGGTTTTGAATCCGCTGGTTGTGAATCTTTATACAGCGGTGTAACCGGTGAGAGAATCGACGCTGAGATATTTGTAGGTGTAGCATATTATCAGAAATTACACCACATGACAACAGATAAGGTTTACGCCCGTTCAAGAGGTCCTGTCCAAGTTCTCACACGTCAACCTACTGAAGGTAGGGCACGTGAAGGTGGTTTAAGATTTGGAGAAATGGAAAGGGATTGTCTTATTGCACACGGTGCAGCTTTAACCTTAAAAGAAAGACTTCTTGATGAATCCGACAAATATGAAGCTATTGTTTGTGATAACTGCGGTATGCTTGCAGTATATGACAAGAACAGAAATCAGAAATACTGTCCGATTTGTGGAGATGTCGAAACTTATCCTGTTGAAATTTCATACGCATTTAAATTATTATTAGACGAACTTAAGAGTTTATGTATTTTCCCTAAATTAGTTTTAGGAGACAAAGCATAATTGATTTGAAGGAGCCAACACATGACACATTATATTAAAAAGATTCAACAAATAAACTTTGGTTTAATGTCTCCTGAGGATATTCGTAAGATGTCTGTAGTTACAGTTGAATATCCTGACACTTATGGGGATGACGGTTTTCCTATTGAAAAAGGTTTGATGGATCCTCGTTTAGGTATTATCGATCCTAGTTTAGTATGTAGGACCTGTGGATTTAAAGGTGGGGACTGTCAAGGTCACTTTGGTAGCATTGAGCTTGCAAGACCTGTAATCCATGTAGGATTTGGTGACGTTATTCATAAAATCTTACGTTCCACCTGTAATGAGTGCGGACGTGTTCTTTTAAACGATGAGCAAATCGAACACTACACAGAAAAAATCCACGAAGCGATGGGCAACAAGGAAAGCATCAATTCAATCCTGAAGGAAGTCTACAAAGACGCAAAACGTGAATTGAAAAACATGCCTGAAGACGATGAGGAAATCGATTTGAAACATTGCTGCCCTCACTGTGGCGCTCCACAGGAAGCAATAATTCTCGATAAACCTGTTACAATCCGTCAAGGAGACTATAAGTTAACCCCTTCTGAAGTAAGGGAAAGACTTGAAAGGATTTCCGATGATGATGCATACGTTTTAGGAGTAAATGCAGAAGTTGCAAGACCTGAATGGCTTGTTTTAACCGTACTTCCTGTTCCTCCGGTAACCGTAAGGCCATCAATCACTTTGGATACCGGTGAAAGGTCAGAAGACGACCTCACACACAAACTTGTGGATATTTTAAGAATCAACCAACGTCTTCTTGAAAACATGGAAGCAGGAGCTCCACAACTGATCGTTGAAGACCTGTGGGAGCTATTGCAATATCACGTTACAACTTACTTTGACAATGAAGCATCAGGTGTTCCTCCTGCAAGACACAGGTCAGGAAGACCTCTTAAAACCCTGACTCAAAGGTTAAAAGGAAAAGAAGGACGTTTCCGTTCCAACCTTTCAGGTAAACGTGTAAACTTCTCAGCACGTACTGTAATTTCACCTGACCCTAACATCAGTATCAACGAGGTCGGTGTACCTGACATGATTGCAAAAGAGGTTACAGTACCTGTTCACGTAAACGAGTGGAACATCGACGAGATGAGAACTTATATCGAAAACGGTCCTGATGTTCACCCTGGTGCAAATTATGTTATAAACGGCAATTCCAAAAGGAAAGTCAACGATGATACCAAAGAGTTTATCCTTGAACAACTGGAACCTGGTTTCATCATCGAAAGACACCTCAAGGACGGGGACATGGTTTTATTCAACCGTCAGCCTTCCCTTCACAGAATGAGTATGATGGCTCACGAAGTAAGGGTATTGCCTTACAAAACTTTCAGACTTAATTTATGTGTTTGTCCTCCATACAATGCGGATTTCGATGGGGACGAAATGAACATGCACGTTTTCCAGACTGACGAATCCCGTGCGGAAGCGAAATCACTGATGCGTGTTCAGGAACACATTTTATCTCCAAGGTTCGGTGGACCGATTATCGGTGCTATTCACGACCACATTTCAGGAGCTTACCTTTTAACCCGTGACGGAGTGGAATTCACAGAGGAAGAGGCTTTACAAATCATCCGTAAATCTCACTTACCTATTCCGCCATTCAAATCCAACCAATGGGTTTTAAAATACGATCCTGAATTTGGAGATGAATCATTTATCTTTAAGGATAAAGGTGACAATTGGACAGGTAAAGAACTGTTCTCTTTACTTTTACCTAATGACTTAAACTTATCTTACAGTGCTGAGATTTCCAAATGTCCTGTAGTGTTCCCTGCAGAGGATGCCCGTGTAGTTATCCAGAACGGTATCCTGAAGCAAGGTGTAATTGACGAATCCGCTTACGGTTCATTTTCAGGTAAAATTTTGGATAAAATCGTTAAGGAATACGGTGCTTCAAGAGCTAAAGAGTTCCTGGACCGTTCCACTGACCTCGCTATCTGCGGAATCATGAAAACCGGTATTACAACCAGTTTAAATGATGAAATGATTCCTGCTGAAGCTCAGGAACGTATTAACGAGCACTTGAATAAAAAGATGGAAGAAGTAGACTTGCTTGTTCAATCTTATGAAGAAGGATATCTCCAAGCTTTGCCTGGTAGAAGTCTCCAGGAGACTTTAGAGATGAAAATCATGCAGGTTTTAGGGGAAGCTAGGGATATGTCCGGTAGTATTGCAGAAAATTACCTTACTATGGGTAAACAATCCGATGACGATACTTATGAGCATGTAATGGCCGTTGAAAACCACTCTGTAGTAATGGCTCGTACCGGTGCAAGGGCATCCATGTTGAACCTTACTCAGATTACTGCTTGTGTAGGACAGCAGGCAGTTAGGGGTGGACGTATCGAAAGGGGTTACCTCGGAAGAACCTTGCCTCACTTCAAGAAAGGTGAGTTAGGGGCTAAGGCTAAAGGATTTGTTCACTCAAGTTACAAATCAGGTTTGGATCCTATTGAATTCTTCTTCCACGCAATGGGTGGAAGAGAAGGTCTTGTAGATACTGCGATTCGTACAGCACAATCCGGTTACATGCAAAGAAGACTTGTAAACGCGCTTCAGGACTTGCAGGTAAAACCATCCGGTCTTGTAACAGACAACCAAGGAAATGTTATTCAGACAATGTTTGGTGAAGATGGTGTTGACCCTGCAAAATCTGACTTTGGAAAACCTGCAGACTTAGATAAACTTATTGATGAGATTAGAATCAAATCTAATAATCAAGCTAAAACTCCAGCTAAGTAGGTGTAACTATGGAAGATGTTATTATTAAAGTAAACGATGTTATAGCTCAACTTAACGAAGAAGAAAACCTTGATATAGCTTTTCCACCTAGTTATATCCGGGATTTAGCTGAGCATTATGAAAAAAGAGATTTAAATGATGATGAACTAAAAGAGCTTATCCGTAAGCTCAAAGATGCCTATGAACGAGCTCATGTTGAAGCTGGGGAGGCTGTTGGTACAGTAGCTGCACAATCTGTTGGTGAACCTGGTACACAGATGACCATGCGTACTTTTCACTATGCAGGGGTAACTGAGTTAAACGTAACATTAGGTCTTCCAAGACTTATTGAGATCGTTGACGCTAGAAAAGAGATTGCTACTCCTACCATGGATATCTATTTCGATAAGGAAAGACGTGACGATGAGGAATTCGTCAGAACTTTAGCCAACAAGATTGGTAAAAGTACTGTCAACGATATCATCGACGATTTCAACCTTAACTATGGTAGTATGGAAGTAGAGGCTACACTCGACAATAAAAAGATTGATGAGAAAAGACTTGACAGGGAAGAAATTGACAGCATCATTAACAAAACATTCAAGAAAGCCAAAATCGACAATGACCACATTGTTATTTCTTCCGCCAAAAATGAAAAGTCCGACTCAAGATTTGAAATACGTGAACTTCGTCTATTGGCCGACAAGGTTCGTGACTTGCAAATCAGTGGTATAAAAGGTATAGGAAAAGTTATTATCCGTCGTGATAATGTGGATAGGGATCTTTTAATCAAAGAGGCTGAGGAAGAAAATACCGAAGTCGACTTCGAACAAAAAGAATGGATTATCCACACTGAAGGTTCCAACCTTAAGGAAATTCTCGACATGGACGGTATCGATTCCGTAAGGACCACCACCAACAACATTCACGAAATCGGCGAAGTTTTAGGTATTGAAGCGGCTCGTCAATCAATTATTAACGAAGCTCAAAATACTCTTTCCGAGCAAGGTCTTAGTGTCGATGTAAGACATATCATGTTGGTTGCTGATATCATGACTTCAGAGGGAGTTGTAAAATCTATTGGAAGACATGGTATTAGTGGTGAAAAATCAAGTGTATTAGCTCGTGCAGCTTTTGAAGAAACTGGTAAACATTTACTCAACGCAAGTATTCGTGGTGAAGTGGATGATTTAACAGGTATCATCGAAAATATTATTATTGGACAACCAATACCTCTTGGTACCGGTTCAGTCGGTGTCAAAATGGATTATAAAACTGAATAGGAGGCTAGATGATGGACGTAGATAGAGGAATCAGGGTAGCTGTTGATACAGGCGATGTAATTTTAGGCTCTGAAAAATCAATTCAATCTTTAAAATTAGGAAAAGGCCAACTCGTAGTCGTTGCTGCCAACGCTCCTAAAGAGATTCTTGAAGATGTTGAATATTACTCAAATCTTTCTGAAATCCAATCTTACGTATATGAAGGAACCAGTGTAGATTTGGGTTCTGTTTGTGGTAAACCATTTACTGTTGCTACATTAATCATTAACGATCCAGGAGATTCTACAATATTAGACGATTTGAGGTAGATTTAAGTGTCTATTAAATTTAGTGCAAATGAAATTAGATACATAGCTCTTTTCGAAAATATGACTGGAGCAATGGTTAAGGATTGCATTATCGATGATGAACATGGAAAAGTTACTTTCGTAGTTAAGAATGGTGACATGGGACTTGCAATCGGTAAGAAAGGAAGTTCCGTATCTAAAGTTCAAAGGGCAGTAGATAAAGGTGTTGAGATTATCGAACTTGACGATGATCCGATACAGTTTATTAAAAATGTTTTATCCCCTGCAAAGTTACAGACTGTTAAAATAAGTCAAAAACAGTCAGGCGAAAAAATAGCTACTGTTACAGCAGACAATACCAATAAGCGTATTGCTATCGGTAAAAACGGTATCAACATTGAAAGAGCTAAACTATTAGCAAACAGACAACACAATATTGACAATATTATTTTAAAATAGCTTTCGAGCTATTTTATAATTCTTATTTTCATTTGTTTTTTTTTAAATTTCTATTTTTTTTTAATTTTTTTTTATAGCTTGTTTTTGAATTTTCCTCATTATGACAGTTTAAAAATTTATATATTTTTTTCAATAAAATTATTAGTATAATATAATTTAACCTGTACTCAAACAGGCTGATTATGATAATCGCTTCATTGTTTGCAGTATCTGCCCTGCTGGCCCTTGTTATTTCCAAACTGACTCATGAACATATTGAAAGCAGGGATGTCATTGATTTATCAAAAATATTGCAAGAATACCATGACCTCTTAGGTCATGGATGAATTGCACAAAAAATTACTTATCAAATGCTCTCTGAAGAACTTTAAATACCAATGAAATCTAAACTAATAAATGACAAAGTTAATCAAAACT